>JAYUXS010000451.1:0-2968 GCA_043752845.1 Lysobacterales bacterium
CGGCGCACGTTCGTCGACAGCGGCGAGAATCTCGACGCGCTTGATCGAATCGACGCCGAGATCGCCTTCGAGATCCATGTCGAGTTGCAGCATGTCGACTGGATAGCCAGTCTTCTCGGCGACGATGGCGAGGAGCAAGGGTTCCAATGCTGGCGTTGCGCACACAACAGGCGATGTAGGAGCGGCCCCGGCCGCGACCGGGACCAGTTGGGGGGCGATGATGGTCGCGCCCAGGTGCGCTCCTACATCGCCTGAGGGGTTTTCGAGTCGGGTGGGCATCACCCCACCCAAACCCAGCAAGGCCGACTCTGCCAGCTTCAGATACGCCGCATGGCTCGCGGCCATGGTGCGCTGGAAGTGTTCGTGCGCGGCAGCGGTCTGCTGCTGGCTTTCCTGGAAAGCGGCAAGCCAGGCGGCGGAAATATTCGGGGACTGGCTCATCGGTTCTGATCCTGTGGGTGCTGGTCCTGCGGGTACCGATCTGGAGATGGGCGCATCGACGTAGACGATTTCGGGCGCAGGCGCGGTTGGCAGTGCGCGCGGCGGATTCGGTCGCGGCAAGTCGCGGTCATCGGCCGGCGGATAGGGCTTGCCGACATTGCTGCCGGTGATCGGCACGCTGAGTTTCGGCGTCGTGGTCGCCACGAGCGGCAAGCGCGTGTCGGCGAACAGGCGCGACGCCTGCACCGGCACGCCGAGCGCGGCGAGTCGCGCCAGTCCGGTCAGCAACGATTCGACGCCGTCGCGCCCCTTGCGATCGAGGGCCACGACGTGATGCAGGCGCGCGCCGAGAATCGCGCCAACCAGACCGCAGAGCACACCACCCGGACCGACCTCGACAAAGGTGCGCAGGCCCTGTGCATACATGGTTTCGATCATGTCGACGAAGCGCACCGGGTTCGCGATCTGCGCCGCGAGTTGCGACGATATCGCCTCGACCTCGGACGCGTAGGTGGCGCCACTGGCATTGCCGAATACCGGCAGCGTCGTCGATACGATTGGCAGGTTACACAGCGCGTTCGCAAACGCGGCACTGCAGGACGCGACCAGCGGCGAATGGAAGGCGGTCGTGACCGGCAAGCGTCGGCAGGCGATGCCGAGCGGCTGCAACTTCGACTCGAACGCGGCAATCGCATCGAGTGCGCCGGAGACCACGACCTGCTGCGGTGCATTGTGGTTGGCGACCACGAGATCGCGGCTGTGCTGCGCGAGCAACGACTGCACCTCGGCCAGCGGCAGACTCAAGGCCGTCATCGCACCGGCAATGCCGGCGGCGTCGCGCATCAGCTCGCCACGTCGACGCGCGATGCGCAGTGCGGTCGATGCATCAAAAGCGTTGGCGGCATGCAGGGCCGAAACCTCGCCGAAGCTGTGACCAGCGCAAGCATCCGCATGGATGCCCAGTTCCTGCAACACGGCGAACAATGCCGCGGAATGCGCGCCGATCGCCGGCTGCGCCCATTCGGTGCGCGTCAGCAAATCCTGTTGCGCCTTGCGCGCGACATCATTGAACACCGGTCGTGGAAACATCACTTCGTGCAGACGGTTGCCGTCCATATCGAAATTTGCGGCGCGATCCCAGACATCGCGTGCGGCTTCGAACTGCATCGCGATCGCCGCGCCCATGCCGAGATACTGGCTGCCCTGGCCCGGAAACAGAAAAGCGATGTCGCCACTGTGCGCGCCAAAGCCATAGCAACCGCCATCCGGCAATTCGAAGGTCTGCGCTGGTTGCGCTTCGATGCGTGCGCGCAGCACATCGAGACGTTGATGCAGCACTTCGCGCGTGTTTGCGACCAGCGCGACGCGATGGCTCACGGCCGTGTGCGTATCGAAATCGGCGCGACTGTCGTGCGCGATGCGCGCCAGCGGCAAGTCGGATGCGCGCATCGCGTCGATGTGCTGCTGCAAGTCGTGCGCCGATGTTGCAGCGATCAGAAACAGATCGCAGGGTTGCGTCGGCAGACGTTCGGCGCGGCTGCCTGCGCCGACGTATTCCTCGAGCGTCACATGGAAGTTGGAGCCGCCGAAGCCGAAGGCGCTGACCGAAGCGCGGCGCGGATGTTCGTCACCGCGGATCCACGGCCGGCTTTCCGTATTCAGATAGAACGGACTGCGCTCGATCTCCAGCTTCGGATTCGGTGCAGCGATCTTGATCGTCGGCGGCAGCACCTTGTGATGCAGGGCCATCACCGCCTTGAACAGACCGGCGGCGCCTGCCGCAGCCTTGGTATGACCGATCTGGCTCTTGACCGAGCCGAGTGCGCACCACTGCGCGCGGGTCGCATCTGCAGCGCCGAACACCTGTCGCAAGCCTTCGAACTCGGCGGCATCGCCGGCCTTGGTGCCGGTGCCATGCGCTTCCATCAATTCGACGGTGGCGGCGGAGTACCCGGCGCTTTCATAGGCACGACTCAGGGCCTTGGCCTGACCGGCCGCGACCGGCGCGTACACCGACTTCGAGCGACCGTCCGAGCTCGTGCCGATGCCGCGCAACACCGCGTAGATGCGGTCGCCGTCACGCTCGGCATCGTCGAGACGTTTCAATGCGACCATGCCCAGACCTTCACCCAGCATGGTGCCATCGGCCTGGGCACTGAACGGGCGACAGTCGCCACTCGGCGACAATGCCGGCGTCTTCGAAAAACACATGTACATGAAGATGTCGTTGAGGGTATCCACACCGCCGGCGATCGCGAGATCGCTGTGTCCGAGTTGCAGTTCGTTAACCGCCATCGACAGCGCGCTGAAGGTCGAGGCGCAAGCGGCGTCGGTCACGCAGTTGGTGCCACCGAGATTGAGGCGATTGGCAATGCGACCGGCGACGACATTGCCGAGCAGGCCGGGGAAGCTCGCTTCCTGCCACGGCACGTAGTGCGCGGCGATGCGTTCGCAGGCAGCTTGCACTTCGTCTTCCGGCAAGCCGGTTTCGCGCAGCGCCTTGACCCAGACCGGGCGCTGCAAGCGC
>JAYUXS010000452.1:0-2966 GCA_043752845.1 Lysobacterales bacterium
TGCACACGGCCGCCAACTCGTCGCCCGGATCGCCGCGCTGGAAGTGGTGCTGACGCTCGTCGTTTCCGCAGCTTTCGCGTTCGTCGGGTTCGCGTCCGCGCGCGCTTCAGCCGCAGGCGGCGGGTTGGTGGTGCTCGGTACTCTGCTGTTCGGCTGGCGCATGTTCGCTGCCGGCGTCGGTTCTCCGGGAACGGCATTGGGTTCGATGCTGATCGGCAAAGCCCTGCAATGGATCACGCTGGCGCTGGGACTCTACGTGGTCATCGGCGTCTGGCATTGGCCGGTTCTGCCCGTGGTGTCTGGCGTTGTCGCCGCCCAATTGGGTTTCTGGATCGGTACCGGATTGAATCGTTGAGCGCCCATCATGTCGGATCAAGCTGAAAAACTGACGCCTACCGAGTACATCCAGCACCATCTGGGTCATCTCGCGCACGACCTGACGCCGAACATTTCGAAAGATGGCTTCATGACGGTGCACGTGGACACCATGATCATGTCGCTCGTGTTGGGCCTGATCATGTGCTTCGGCTTCTGGATGGCGACGCGCAAGGCGACTTCGGGCGTGCCCGGCAAGTGGCAGGCGTTCGTCGAGATCGTGCTGGAATTCATCGACGGTCAGGCGAAAGACGCGTATCACGGCACCAGCAAGCTGGTGACGCCAATCGCGATCACGTTGTTCTGCTGGATCCTGATGATGAACGCGATGGATTTCATCCCGGTCGACTTCATCGCCAAGATTGCAGGCGTCGTCGGCGCGACGTTCTTCGGCATGGATCCACATGACGTGCACTGGCGTCCGGTGCCGACCGCCGACGTCAATGCAACCCTGGCCATGTCGATCAGCGTGTTCTTCCTGATGATCTTCTTCGCGCTGCGTGCCAAGGGCATCGGCGGCTTCGTCCATGAATTGTTCACGGCGCCATTCGGCAAGTGGATGTTCCCGGCCAATATCCTACTCAACATCGTCGAACTGCTGTCGAAACCAGTGTCGCTCGCGATGCGACTGTTCGGCAACATGTATGGCGGCGAGATCGTGTTCCTGCTGATCTGGGTGCTCGGCAGCGTCAGCATCGGCGGCGCGCTCGCGGCTTCGGTGCTCGGACTCGGTTGGGCCCTGTTCCACATCCTGATCGTGATCCTGCAGGCCTTCATCTTCATGATGCTCTCGATCGTGTACCTGAGCCTCATGGAAGAGCATCACTGATTTTCCACAGTTTCTGATTTTCAAAAGTTCGTCTTCATCCTTTCATTCCACTTCAACTAGACCGTACACGGAGATACACCATGGATCTTTCCCTGATTGCCACGATCAACGCCTCGACCGCCATCGCGATCGGCATCATGGCCGGCCTCGCCGCGCTCGGCGCCGGTATCGGCATGGGCCTGATGGCCGGCAAGTTCCTGGAGTCGGCCGCGCGTCAGCCGGAACTGATCCCGGTGCTGCAGGTACGCATGTTCATCACCGCGGGCCTGATCGACGCCGCGTTCATCATCACGCTCGCCGTCGCGTTGATGTTCGCGTTCGCCAATCCGCTCACTTCCGCCATCACCGGCGGCTGATCGGGCTGCTGCGCGGCGATCGTCGCGCGGCAACCGGGTTCGATCGTGCGACGGGTTTTTCCGTCGCCGAAGTCCACATGCGGAGCATTACGCCATGAACATCAACCTGACGCTGTTCGCGCAGGCGCTCATGTTTGCCGGTCTCATCTGGGTCGTTGCGACCAAGATCTGGCCGCCGCTCTTGAGCGCCATCGAGGAACGCCAGAAGAAGATCGCCGACGGTCTCGCCGCGGCTGATCGTGCCAAGCAGGAACTCGCCGATGCCGACGCCCGCGTCGCCGACGAGATCCGCAAGGCGCGTGTCGACGCCAGCCAGATCACCGACAAGGCGCATCAGCAAGCCACGCAGATCGTCGACAAGGCCAAGCACGATGCGATCGCCGAAGGCGCGCGCCAGAAGGCCGCCGCCGAAGCCGAAATCGCGAACCTGTCGTCGAAGGCGAAGGAAGTACTGCGCACCCAAGTCGCCGCGCTCGCGATCAAGGGTGCCGAAAAAGTCCTCGGTCGGGAAATCGACGGTGCACGTCACCGCGATCTGCTCGACCAGGTCGCTGGCGAGATCTGAGCGATGAGCACCCGCGAAACGCTGTCTCGTCCCTACGCCCGCGCCGCTTTCGAGTTGGCGCAGGGCGCCGGTGCGGTTGTCGCCTGGTCGCAGAAGCTCGCGTTTGCGGCGGCCGTGGGAGTAGACCCGCAGGCTGCGGCCCTGATCAGCAGCCCGCGCATTGCGCCCGACCAGCTGAAGACGCTGTTCGTGCCGCAGGGTGAAGCGGCGGACAGTGCCTTCGCATTGTTCATCGCGCAGCTGACGGTCAATCGCCGTATCGACTTGCTGCCGGAAATCGCGGCGCAGTTCGAGCAGCTCAAGCGTGAGTCCGAGCGCGTGTTGCGGGTGCAGGTGACGACGGCGGTCGCGCTCGAACCGGCGCAGGCGAACTCGATCAGTGCGGCGCTGAAAAAGCGCTTCGATCGCGAGATCGAAATCGAGGGAAAAATCGACGCCAGCGTGCTCGGCGGTGCGGTGATCAATGCCGAAGGTCTGGTCATCGATGCCTCGGTGCGTGGTCGACTTGATCGCCTCGCGCAGACCCTCACGCAATAACGAATTCAAACCTGCGCGCGGCAACGCACGCAGGCCAAGCAAGTATTCACCCTTTCGGGAATCGTCATGGCCACACAACTCAATCCCAGCGAAATCAGCGAACTGATCAAGAACCGCATCGAGCAGTTCAAGACCGGCGCGACCGCCCGCAACGAAGGCACGATCACCTCGGTGTCCGACGGCATCGTGCGCATCCACGGCCTGGCCGATGTGATGCAGGGCGAAATGATCGAGATGCCGAACAACACCTTCGCGCTCGCGCTGAATCTGGAGCGCGACTCGGTCGGTGCCGTGGTGCTCGGTG
>JAYUXS010000453.1:0-6967 GCA_043752845.1 Lysobacterales bacterium
CTGGAATCGAAGCCCGCTCTCAGTTTCGATCGACGCGGGGACATGATTCGCCTGATCACGAGAAATGATCAAGCCTATGTCTCGATCGATACTGCCTCCACCGGTCGCTGCAACTAGAACAAAGTCCGCCAGAACACCTAGAGCTGCGGCAATTTCCATAAAAACAAAGGAGGCAATAGCCTCCTTTATCTTGGAACCCATTTCTAGAAGCACAGACAATTGCTTCGAAATCCGCAAACACCACTTCGATAATTGAACTGCTGTCGGCGACTGGCGCAATTATTGGAGCATTCTCTGCTCTCATGGCGCGAATTCGAATAGCACATCAATTGGCCGGCCACAACAGGAACGATCCACAACCACTTCGACTGCGGCTCATTACTCAGCTCCGACATTTCTCGATAGAAGACGTTCGGATCAGTAGTTGTCTTGGCGCTTGACGGAATACTAAATGTGTCAACGATTGCGCCGCTTGAGTTCCGAACGATAGCGGTTTGACCTGTTGCGTTAGCCTTGAATCGCGCTGTCGCGCCGCCATTTGTAACGTAATAACGAACGATATCCCAAGAGATCGATCCGTTCGCTTCCATTTTAACCGTGGCGGGATCCACTTCCTCATCGTATTCGATCATGGGTGGCGTTTGTTCAGCCGCAAGCGCGTCCACGCCCACGACAAACAGAAATGCTGAAACTGCCAACGAGAAAAAAATATTTCGCATGTTTATTTCCACTTTTAGCGCGATGCTGCGCCGCACAATCTTAGTTGACACTGTGTCAAGCAATAGGGCAATTGATTGAACGTATCATCACTTCTTCGTAACCAAATATGCCGTCACCAGGGAATGCAGCCGAAGCGATCCGCGATCTTTTCGTATTCGAGCTTGCTCTGCGCGGTCTTCGCCTCACTGGCGGCGATCTGTGCCATGCCCGAACCCGGATGCACCGTCCGCATCACCAGCGGCCAAGGTGACTCATGGCGCAGGAACGACACTGCGTCGCCGCCGAATTTCAACACGCTGGCCAGATTTGGACGTGTCGAAAAAATCGCGTCCGGTTCGATCGGCGCAGTCGCTTCGACCATGTGGATACGGGGAATCTTCAGCGCATTGAGCCGTCCCAGCCATTCGCTGTCGAGATGCCAACGATAGTCTTCGTCCCACAGTCCGACCTGGTCGAAGGTGGCGCGCGGCATCACCCAGGACGAGGGCGTCGGGTAATCCTGGATACGAACGATTACGCCGTCCACGGTGCGCTCCAGATGCGTCGACGAAATGAACTGGCAGCGCGAAAACTCGTTGATGGCGCGTTCCAGATAGCTCGGTTCCCAGAGGTCATCGTCTTCGAGAAAAGCGACGACGTCGCCGCTGATTCGCCGGCACGCCGCATTTAAGGCCGCGGCCTGTAGACGCACCGTGGCTTCACAGGCGCGCGCACTGTTGCCGAGTCGCGGTGCCGCCAGTGCCGCCATGCCGGGATCGACACCAATCAGGATTTCCGGTTCATAACCCTTCTTGAAGATCGACTGCGAGCGCACGCAGTGGATCGCACGCTCAACGAACCAGGGCGCACCGGCATCGTCTTTCGCGGCCTGCAGGCGCGAGGGAATCACCACGGAAATTTTGCGCATCACGAGACTCGGAAAAAGACTGGCCGTGAGTTTACTTTGTGGTCAGCACGGAATACATCGAGATCATGGTTCCGCTGACCCGCGTACCACATCGATTCGCGCCAACAACCGTTCCAACCCGAAGTTTCCGGGCGCACCCAGCGACACACGCGCGTGCAGACTGGCTTCGGGCGTACGCGTGGCGACATGCGCCGTATCGGTCGCGGCGCGCTGATAGGCCTCGCGAAACGGCACACCGTTGCACGCCAATTCGATCGCGTGGTCGGTCGCGTACATGCCGCCATCGATAGCATCGCGCATACGCTGCGGCCGCCAGCTGATCGCCGCAAAAACGCGAGTCACGATCGCCAGTGCGTTCAGCCCATGCGCGAAAGCACGCAGCACCGGACCCTTACTGGCCTGCAGATCGCGGTGATAGCCGTGCGGCAACGACGCGAGTGACTGCAACTCGGCCATCGCGCCGTGCACCACCGACGGACTCGCCCGCAACAACTCGACCACATCCGGATTACGCTTGTTCGGCATCAGCGAGCTGCCGGTGGTGAAGGCCTCGGGCAGGGTGATGAAATCGAATTCCTTGCTTGCGAACAAGCTCAAATCCCAGGCGAACCGGCGCACATCGCCGAGCGCTTGCGCCAACGCTGCCAGCGCCTGCCACTCGTATTTGCCGCGCGACAATTGTGCTGCGATCGGATTGAGCAGTTGCCGCGCAAAACCCAGTTCAACGGCAACGCCGTCGCGATCGAGCGGAAGATTCACGCCATAACCGGAAGCGGTGCCGAGTGGATTCGCATCGACCAGTTGCAGGGCCGACGCCGCGATCTCGGCGTTGTCGATAAAACTCTCGGCAAGGGCCGCCCACCACAAACCGCTTGAAGACACCATCGCGCGCTGCAGATGCGTGTAGCCGGGCATCGGATGATCGTCGGAGGCTGCGCGCTCAAGCGCCAACGCTGCGATGTCGATGCAGCGCAGCCGCAACGTTGCGAGCTGCTGCTTCAACCACAGGCGCAAGGCCACCAG
Source organism: Lysobacterales bacterium (assembly GCA_043752845.1). Classification (GTDB taxonomy): domain Bacteria; phylum Pseudomonadota; class Gammaproteobacteria; order Xanthomonadales; family Ahniellaceae; genus JADKHK01. The sequence goes on from JAYUXS010000453.1 coordinate 2,651, forward strand.
CACCTGGTCATTGCGGCTGCGTCCGGTATGGATCTTGCGGCCGAGGTTGCCGAGTTTTTCGGTCAACCACGATTCGATCGCGCTATGCCCATCCTCGAAGCGATCGTCGAGCACGAAGTCGCCGGCCGCGAATGCTGCGCGCAGGGCTGCCAGTTCAGCGACGAGTTCGGCGCACTCGCGCTCGCTGAGTATGCCGATGCGCGCGAGGCCGTGCGCGTGGGCAATACTCGCGGCGATATCGAATACGAACAGCTCACGGTCGAGCAGCACATCGTCGCCGGCGGTGAATCGCATCAACTCGGCATCGATCGCGGTATTGGCCTTCTGCCATAGCGGCGTAGTCAAAGTCGAATGCCTCGCAGTTCATCAAAACCGAGCGCCAGATTCAGGTTCTGCATGGCCTGGGTCGCCGCACCCTTGAGCAGATTGTCGAGCACACAGACGATCACCGCGCGCTGACGATCTTCGCTGACTTCAATGCCACCGATCAGCACCCCATGTTTTCCGGCAATGCTGGACACCCAGGGCACCTCGTCGCGGATCGAGATCAACGGTTCGCGGTCGTAACGGTCGCGGAAACGTTCGTACAGCGTTTCCACTTCGCAACGCGTCGAAAGATGCGCATTCACGGTCATGGTGATGCCGCGAAAGTGCGACGCGACCGCAGGCAAGAATTCGACCGGATGCGCCAGATGACGCGCCACTTCACGTTCGTGCAGATGCCCGACAAGGCTGTAGGGCATCAGGTTGTCCTTGAGCTTGAACGGGTCGTTCTTGTCACTCGGCGTGGTGCCGGCGCCGCTGTAGCCGGACACACCGAAGCACTGCACTGGTCCCGCGAGCAAATCGGCAATCGGCGCCAGCGTCAGCTGCATCGCCGTCGCGTAACAACCGGGATTGCTGATGCGGCGCTGGTCACGCGCGGCAAAGCGCGTGAGTTCGGGCAGGCCGTAATACCAGCCATCGTCGAACCGGTAGTCGGCGCTCAGATCGAGCAGCACCGGCGCACGTTTCGCCGCAGCGAGCGCCGCGACAAATTCGGCCGCACGGCCGTTCGGCAGAGCCAGCACAATGGCGTCGACCTCGCGCCTGCAGATCATCTCGGCGCTCAGGTTCTCGTAGCGCAACATCGAAAATGGCGTCTCGCCGTCAAGGCTCACCTCCTGCCCGGCCCATTCGCGCGACACGACGAAGTCGAGTTCGAACTCGCCATGCGCGGCAATCAGACGCAGCAACTCCTGTCCGACATGGCCGCGTGCGCCAATCACACCGATGCGTTGCACACTCATCGCGTACCGCCGGTGCTCATCAGACCGGTACTCATCAGGTATTGCAGATTGCGCTTCACTGCCAGCCACTCCGTCGCAATGATCGAGAACACCACGGTATCGCGATAACCGCCTGCCGGCATCAACATGTGATTGCGCAAGATGCCGTCCTGCTTCGCGCCGAGACGCGCGATCGCGGCACGCGAACGATGATTCATGGTGCTGGTGCGGAATTCAACCGCACCCGCCGCGAGCACTTCGAACGCATGGGTGAGCAGCAGGTGCTTGGCTTCGGTATTCAATGCGGTGCGCTGAACACGCTGCGCATACCAGGTCCAGCCGATCTCGAGGCGACGGTTCGCGGCATCGATATTGCAGTAGCGCGTGGTACCGACGATCTCGCCGGCAGCATCCCGCACAACGAACGGCACCGCCCACCCAGTGTCTTGTTGCTGCAGGGCCGTGTGCACGTAATCCGCAGCGGACTCCGGTGTCGGCACCGAGGTGTAGAACATGCGCCACAGTTCGCCGTCCGACGCCGCCCGCCCGAGTGCGTCGGCGTGTTCGGCCAGCAACGGCGACAGGGACACGTGACGCCCGGTCAAGGTCGTCGGTTGAATCCAGCTTGCAAGATCAAACGTCATCGCCCCTAGCCCTTCAGCGTCGCCGGACGGACGCGGCAATGACTGACCGCGCGTTCGATTTCCGCGAACGATTCGAGGCCGTACCAGAACACCGTCCACTTTTAGCCCTTGAGGCAGCCATCGCATTCCTCGGTGTAGAACTCGTTGACCGGATTGTCCGGGCGCGAGCGCCAGAACAGCTTCGGGGTCTTCGCGCGCATGGCCTGCCACGCGGCCTTGCCCAGACCCTCGCCCTGGGCATCGTCCGCGACCGCGAACTTGTCCAGATGCGGCATGCCTTCGTCGAGGGTGATCACCAGCGCCGCACGATAATTCTCGCTGACATAGACGCGATGCAACGCGGTCTTGTCGAACCAGTCCGGGGTCAGCTTGCGGCGGAAGCCGGACTCGATCAGCGCCTGCAACTTCTTGCGATCAAGTGTCGACCACTTGCTGTGCACGCGGATCGCTTCGCCCTTGCGCAGCAAGGTGCCAGAACCGCGATGCGTGAACAATTCCTTGGCCAGTTCAGCCGGTCGCGTGATCGACACCGAACTGGACAGCGGCAGCCGATCGAGCAGATCCGCGATCTGCTCGATCTTCAAGCGCATGCCGGAATGCAGCCAAGGCGCGGCCAGAAGCGCTTCGCGATCGGTGCTGAGGTTGATCGAGTCGATCAGATCGCCATCACCATCGAGAAGCCCCCCGGTGCCGGTCAGGAACACGATCTTGTAGGGCTTGAGCCGCACCACGAGTTCGTTCGCGGCCATGTCGGCATTGATGTTCAGGATCTGCCCACCCAGGGTTTCACCGAGCGAGGCAATGATTGGAATGGAGCCGGCGCGCAATGACGCCTGAATCGGTTTCAGGTCGATGTCGGTGACCTTGCCGACCAGCCCGAACTTGCGCTTGTTCAACACGCTCGCTTCGAATACGCCACCGACGATGGCGCTCGCGCGCGCGCCGACGGCGTGCAGCGCCTCGACCAGTTTCAGGTTCTCGGCATGGAACACGCGCCGCACCACGGCAAGCGCTTCCGGAGATGTCACGCGCAAGCCATCGCGGATCGGCGTGACGATGCCGGCGGCCGCGAGTTCGTCGTTCAACTGCGGCCCGGCGCCATGCACGACGATCGGCGTCAATCCGACCTGTTGCAGGAAGGCGAGCGCGGAGGCGAGATCGTCGATCTCATCGCGCAGGATTGCCCCGCCGACCTTGACTACAGCGAAGCGCTCGGCATCGAGTTGCGAAAAACGCTTCAGATACTGGTTGATTTCCTTGGCACTGCCGATGCCCGAGAGCAGACGCAGGATGACGGGGCGTACGTCCTTAGCCGAGTCCATGTGCGACCGCTCCTTGTTGGATCAGCTTCGAATAGTGCGCAGCGGCACGTTCAAGTTGTTCGATCGCGACCCATTCATCCGCCGTATGTGCCTGTGCGATATCGCCGGGTCCGAACACGATGGCATCAAAGCCGGCCTGCGAAAACAGCGAGGCTTCGGTCCAGAAATCGACGGCATTTCCGATCGACAAGCCGAGCGCATCGGCGATGTCGCGCGCTGCAAGTCGGCGTTCCTCGGCAGTCGCCACATCACCACTCGGCAGGGACGGGCCGCGAAACGTTTCCTGATACACGGCGCGTTCGGCGAGCGGCAACATGGCACGGAAGTCGGCATGCAATCGATCGATGTCCTGCGACGGCAACGGTCGGAAACCGAAACGCAGTTCGGTGGTCGGCGCGATCATGTTCGCCTTGATGCCGCCTTCGATGCGACCGATGTTCAGACGCAAGCCGGTCAAGCCGCCGAAACGCAGTGCCCGGTCGGCTTCGACGCGATCAAGCAGGGCATTCGAGAAACGCACCGCCTGATGCAGGGCGGAATCGAACATCGCATTGGCACCGCTCGCATGTCCGGCAAGTCCGCTGAAATTCAGCAGCACCGAACTGATGCCGCGATGCGCGAGCACTGCTTCGCACTGCGTCGGTTCGGCGACCAGCACCGCATCGAAGCGATGTTGTTCGGCCAGGAACGCAGCCACGCCGCGCGCGTCGTTCGCTTCCTCGTCACTGGTAAACAACAACGCGATATCACCAGGCACCGCTTGCACCACGGCAAGCAGCGCCGCCGCGGCACCCTTGATGTCGCAGGCACCGAGGCCGATCGCCCGATCAGCGCTGACGCGCAAGCGATGCGGATCGGCGGTCCAAGCCGGACTCGAAGGCACGGTATCGAGATGCACATTCACCAGCACCCGCGGCGCGCCACGCGCCGCAAACAGGCTGACCGAACCTGCACCATGATCGCGGATACGCATGTTGAAACCCGAAAGCTGCGACGCGCAATACGCGAAGATGCCGCCTTCGTCGATCAGACGCGGCGGATTGCGCGTGTCGAACGACACCAGCCGTTCGAGCTGCGACAGAA
>JAYUXS010000454.1:0-6959 GCA_043752845.1 Lysobacterales bacterium
GGCATGCCGGACAGATACAACGTGCGATAGGCGCGCTTGATCGTCTGGATCGACTCGGTCGAAAAACCGCGGCGCTTCAGGCCTTCGGCATTGATGCCACGCGGTTCCGCGTAGCTGCCGGCAACGATGGTGTAGGGCGGTACATCGCGATTGATGACCGATCCCATCGCGGTGAACGCATGCGCACCGATCTGACAGAACTGGTGCATCAGCGTGAAACCGCCGAGGATCACGAAATCGTCGACACGGACGTGGCCCGCGAGCGACGACGCATTGGCGAAAATGCAGTCGTTGCCGACCATGCAGTCATGCGCCATATGCACGTAGGCCATGATCCAATTGCGGTCGCCAATACGCGTTATGCCGCCACCATCGGCGGTGCCGCGATTAAGCGTCACGAATTCGCGGATCATGTTGTCGGCGCCGATCTCAAGGCTTGCGGCTTCGCCCTTGAATTTCTTGTCCTGCGGGTCGCCGCCGATCGAGGAAAACTGGAAGATGCGATTGCGTGGACCGATTCGGGTCGGCCCCTGGATCACCACATGCGGGCCGATGTCGCAGTCGTCTCCGATTTCAACGTCGGCGCCGACGATCGTGTACGCACCGATCGACACATTGACGCCGATCCTTGCACTCGCATCAATGAGTGCAGTGGCGTGGATCATGTTTTCGCTTCCGGTGCCGCGCAGAGAATCTCGGCGCTGGCCACTACCTTGTCTCCGACGAGCGCGCGACATTCGTACAGACCCATTCGCCGGATCAGGCGTTTCTGCAGCACTTCGAGCTTGAGTTGGTCGCCGGGCACGACCGTTCGCGTGAAACGTGCCTTGTCGACGCGCACCAGGTAGTAAAGCTGGTTGGCGTGGCGTTCGATGGCATTCGACAACTGCGTGAGAATGCCGGAAGCCTGCGCCATGGCTTCGATTACGAGTACGCCCGGCATGACCGGGTGACCTGGAAAGTGACCGTTGAAAAAAGGTTCGTTGACGGTGACATTCTTGATCGCAAGCACCCGTTTGTTGGCCTCGAATTCGATTACTCGATCGATCAACAGAAATGGGTAGCGATGCGGCAGCATGGCCATGATTTCACTGACTTCGATCGGCAGTTTGACGCTTGCGGCAACGGCTTGTTCAGTCATCGGTACGTTCCCCAGAAAGTTTGCGCAAGCGTCGCGCGAGTTGATCGAGTTGGCCAAAGCGTGCGGCATTCTTGCGCCATTCGCGTTTCGGCTGGATCGGCGTGCCGGAAACGTATTCGCCGGATTCACGCAGATCATGCGTGACCAGACTCATGGCACCAATCGTCACCCGATCCGCGATGTGCAAGTGGCCGATGATACCGGCACCACCTGCGATCAGGCAGTAGCGACCGACTTTGGTGCTGCCCGCGATGGCGGCGCATCCCGCGATCGCCGTGTGCGCGCCAATGTGCGCGTTGTGTCCGATCTGGATCTGGTTGTCGAGGCGTACGTCTTCCTCAAGCACGGTGTCGCCGAGCGCGCCGCGGTCGATTGTGGTGTTCGCGCCGATTTCGCAGTCGTCGCCGATCAGCACGCCGCCAAGTTGCGGCACCTTGAGCCAGGCGCCCTGGTCAAAAGCGAGACCGAAACCGTCGGCTCCGAGCACGGCACCGGGATGGATCAGCACGCGTGCGCCGATACGTACCCGCATCACCAACGTGACACGCGCGACCAGCACCGCGTCTGCGCCGACACTGCAGTCTTCACCGATGATGCAACCTGGGCCCACGTGAGCCCCGGCGGCGATCTCGCTGCGTGCGCCGACAACGCACAGGGGACCAATGCTGGCCTGTTCCGAAACATGCGCGCTCGCATCGATGACGGCACTGGCATGGATGCCGGCGACAACGCGACGCGGCGCCGCGAACAGCGCTGCGATGCGCGCGAAATCGGCATACGCATTGATGCTGATCAACACCGGTCCGGCCGTGTGCTCAGCGTCTGCGTCGGAAACCACCACGGCAGCGGCACGTGAGCCCGCAAGTTGTCCTCGATAGGCGGGATTGGACAGGAACGAGATCTGATCAGGCGTGGCGTCTGCGAGGGTGGCGACCCCGCGAATTTGCATGGCGCCATCGCCGCGCAATCGCAGTCCAAATTGCTCGGCGATCGCAGCAAGGCTCGCCATCACTGCGGCGCCGTGGTCGCTTCGCGCTTCAGTCGTGCGAGCACGGCATCGGTGATATCGATCTGTGCACTGGCATAGAACACCGGGGCTTGCACCACCAGATCCAGCTGATTTTCGCGTGCATGGGCGATCACCGCGGCTTCAATCCGCGGCCACTGGCGATTGAATTCCTCGTCTTGCCGCGCTTTCAATTCCTGAGCGAGGCGATTGCGCGTGCGTTCGATCGATTTGCGCAGGGCTTCGATCTCGCGCCGCAACGCCTCTGCCGCGGTTTTCGGCAGCATCAGTGCATCGCGACGCTCCCGTGCTTCCAGTTCTGCGAGGCGGGTGTTCTCTGCGGCTACGGCAGCATCGCGCGCTTTGAATTCTCCGTTGAGCCGGGCGCGCGTTTCGATCACCTGCGGCGCGTTGTCGATCAACCGCTTCATGTCGACATAACCCAGGCGTGCCGACTGCGCCGCCGCACCCGCGGCGAACACGAGTACGACCACGCCGGCCACCACGAGCCTCGCGCAGATCCGGAACATGGGCACGTCACGCGCGGCCATCTTCCACCGTCGCCCTTAGAACTGTTGCCCGAAGGAGAACTGGATGCCCTCGGTGCGATCGCCTTCCTTGTCCTTGATCGGTGTCGACAGGTTGATGATGATCGGGCCGACCGGGGCCTGCCACTTCAGCGACAAGCCAACAGAAGCACGGATCTCATCGGTTTCGAAGGCGTCGAAATCCTTGAACACGTTGCCGACATCGAGGAAGGCCGAGAACTGTGCCGTGTCGGAATCGCCCTTGCTCATCGGTGTCGGGATGATCAGTTCCAGACCACCAATGGTCTTGAATGCACCGCCGAGCGGTTGTCGATACGAAGAATTCAGCGAACTTGCTTCGGTCGGGCCGAGCGTGTTGTCCTCAAAACCGCGGATGGAACGCACGCCGCCTGCGTAGAAGTTCTGATAGAACGGCAGCGAACCGGTTTCGCCATAGCCGTCGCCGTAGCCGATCTCGGCCTTCGCCAGCAGCGAATAACTGCCCCAGAGCGGAAAGTAGCGCCCGACTTCGTAGCCGATCTTGTAGTACTCGAGATCCGAACCGGGCAGCGCGATCTCGGCGCCGATGCGCTGATAGGCACCCCGCGTTGGCGCGAAGAACTTGTTGCGTGAGTCACGCTGCCAGCCGGCCTGAAGTGTCCAGGTATTGATGGTCCATTTGCGCAAGCCGCCGTTGCAGATCGAGTTGACATCGGAGTCGATGTCCGGTCCGTCCACGATCGGACCGGGGCCATCCGTGTCGGCATCGGTATCGGTGTCCGGTCCGTTGCAAATGAAGGTGTTACGGGCGCGATCGCCCAGTTCGTCGACGAGGTTCTGGATCAGCGAGCTAGGCGTTGCGCCGTCCTGCGTGGTGATGTCGTTCTTGTCGAGCCCCATCGACAGCGACAACGTGTCCACTTCGGTCAAGGGGATGCCGAACAGCACTTCGCCAGACGCCGTGTCGGCCGTGTACGAGGCGAGGTCGGTGCGGCCCTGGTCAAGCTGACGCACACTGAAGTTGTAGCCCACGCTCAAGCCGTCGTCGGTGAAGTAGGGGTCGAAGAAGTTGAAGTCGAAGCGCTTGACGTAGTCGTTGTTCTGGATCGTCGTGCCAACGGTGTTGCCCGAACCGAGGAAGTTGCGCTGGGTCAGCGACACCGAGGTGATGATGCCTTGCAATTCGGAATAGCCGACGCCGAACTGGAAGCTGCCGGCACTTTGTTCCTCGACCGTGAAGTTCACGTCGACCTGATCTTCGCTGCCGGCCACTTTCGGTGTTTCCACCGTCACTTCCTTGAAGTAACCGAGGCGCTGCAGACGATTCTTGGAACGGTCGATTGCCGCCTGCGAGAACCACGCACCTTCGAGCTGGCGCATTTCGCGGCGCAGCACTTCATCCTGGGTGCGCTGGTTGCCGATGAAGTTGATGCGGCGCACATAAGCACGCTTGCCCGGATTGACGAAAAAAGTGACGCCGACTTCGCGCTTCTCGCGATCCACCGCCGGAACCGGCGTCACTTCCGCGAAGGCATAGCCGATGTTCGACAGCACCCGCGTCATCGCCTCGGAGGCGCGTTCGAGACGTCCGCGTGAATAGGTGTCACCGGGCTTGGAGCTGATGAACTTGCGCAACACGTCCTCGTTGACGACGAGATCGCCGGTCAGCTTGATGTCGGTGAGCGTGTAGATCTCGCCTTCGCGCACGTTGGCGGTGATGAACAGTTCCTTGCGGTCCGGGCTGATCGAGACCTGGGTCGATTCGACCGCGAAATCGACATAGCCGCGATCCTGGTAGTAGGACGCCAGCTTTTCCATGTCGCCGGAAAGTTTTTCGCGCGAATACTGGTCGTCGCGCTTGTACCAGCTGAGCCAGTTCGACGAACCCGACTCGAAGTCCTCGATGATGTCGTCGTCAGAGAACGCCTTGTTGCCGACGACGTTCAGGTGGCGGATCTTCGCTGCCTTGCCCTCGCTGACGGTGATCTTGATCGCGACACGGTTGCGATCGAGATTCTCGACTTCCGGCTTGATGCTGACGTTGTACTTGCCGCGATTGTTGTACTGGCGCGTCAATTCCTGGGTGAGCCGATCGAGTTCGAGGCGATTGAAGGTCTCGCCCTCGGTCAGTCCGATGTCGCGCAGCCCCTTCATCAGGTCTTCGGTCTTCAAATCCTTGTTGCCGGTGATTTCAAGTTTCGAAATTGCCGGACGTTCGCTCAGCTTGACGACGAGGATGTTGTCCTGACGCGTCAATTCGATGTCGTTGAAGAAACCGGTCTTGAACAGGGCCCGCACCGCTTCGGATGCGCGGGTCTGATCGATGCGGTCGCCTTTTTCGATCGGCAGGCTGCTGAACACCGTACCTGCCGGGATGCGCGTAAGGCCCTCCAGCCGAATGTCGGACACGACAAACGCGTCGAAGGCGGCAGCATTCTGCGCGCACAGCGAAGCAACGAGGACCAGCGCAGCAATTCGTTTCATCATCACTCCATCAATGTCCGCAACCCGGTTTGCACCGACTTGCGTGGCCGGACGGTTGGGTCGCGGCGGGTTTGAGCGCGGGCTGTTCTGCGTACTTGGCGCAGAGCATGCCGTGTGCAGTCGTCTAGCGGAAGAAGCCGGACAAATCGTTGAAGAAGGCGAGGCCGATCAAGCCGGCAAGCATCACCAATCCAACGTATTGCCCGGCAACCATGGTGCGTTCGCTGACCGGACTGCCTTTGAGCAGCTCGATAAGGTAGTACAGGATGTGACCCCCGTCCAAGATCGGAATCGGCAGCAGGTTCAGGATGGCGAGGCCGAGCGATACCGCGCCAAGGAAACCGAGGAACCAGGGCAGGCCATCCTGAGCACTGATATTGGCGACCTGGGCAATCGTGATCGGCCCGGAAAGGTGCTCGGTCGACAGGGCTCCGATCAACATGTCCTTGAGAAATTGCATGGATTTCGTGGTCACGTTCCAGGATTCGGAAACCGCCGCGCCGATCGCGGACAGCGCGTTGTAACGGCGCACATGGTCATAGCTCGCGCCCGCGCCGATACCGAGCCGGTAAACGGTCTTGCCGTCTTCAATCGCCGACTTGGGGCGCGCGAGAAGTCGCAATTCGTCGCCGGCGCGTTCGATCAACAGCGCCACTTCACCGTCCGCCGCTTGGCGTTGCAACACATCGCGCAAGGCCTCGAAGTCACTGACCGCTTCGCCGTCGATGGTTCGAATCAGATCGCCGACCTGCAGACCGGCGACTTCGGCGGCACCATCTTTGGCAATCACGCCGACCAGAGCCGGTTGCATGCGTCGGAAGCCAAGTTGTTCGCCGAGTTTCTCGTTTGGCAAGTCGGCAGGAATGCGGCTGATACGGATGATGCGCTCGGTCTGGTCGCCGTCCGTTTCCAGCACCGACAGCGTGACATCACGCCGATACAATGCAGCTTCGAATACGCCCATCGCGACCTCGGTCCAGGCATCGCTGGCGCGTCCGTCGACCGCCTGCACGCGCATCCCGGAAGTCAGACCGGCTTCGGCACTTAATCCGGTGGTGCGGCCGATCACGGGCTGAAAGTCGGGTTTGCCGACGATGAACATCACCCAGAACACGAGAATGGCCAACAGTACGTTCGCCGCTGGTCCGGCCGCAGCCACGGCAATCTTCTGCCAAACCGGTTTGCGGTTGAGCGCCATGTGGCGGTCCGACTCGGCGACGTCTTCGGCGCGTTCGTCCAGCATCGAGACATAGCCGCCGAGCGGAATCGCGGCGAGCACGTATTCGGTGCCATCGCGACCAAAACGCGACCACAGCGGACGACCGAAGCCGATCGAGAACCGGTGCACTTTCACGCCGCAACGGCGCGCCACCCAGAAATGGCCGTACTCGTGAAAAGTCACGAGCAGACCGATGGTCACGATGTACCAGAAAACGGAACCAACAACCTCGGTCATGCCTTCAATCCATTCAGTGAGTGCTGCGCCATCCGGCGTGCGCGGTCGTCGACGGCCACAATCGCTTCAAGTGTATCGACGCCCTCGTTAATGAAGTGCTGCAAACCGTGATCGATCACGCGCTCGATGTCGAGAAAGCCGATGCGGCCGTCAAGAAAGGCGGCGACCGCGACCTCATTGGCCGCATTCAACACAATCGGCGCAGCACCGCCGGATTTCAAGGCCGAATAGGCATGGGTCAGACAGGGAAATGCGGCGAGATCGGGCGGCTCGAAATCGAGGCGGCGAGCAGTGCTCAACTGCAGACGCGTCACGCCAGCGTCGATGCGGTCGGGCCAGGCCAAA
>JAYUXS010000455.1:0-2961 GCA_043752845.1 Lysobacterales bacterium
ACCGACGTTGTTTGCGTCGCCGTCAACCATGCACACCTGTAGTCCAGGTGGAATCCGGGGCCACGCCGCGAAATGCGCGCGGGTTTCACCGGACTACGGAATTCCCGATTTGCGCCGCTTGGAGCGCCACCCGTGGTTGTCGTAATTGTTGCTGCCATCATGTTGATCAACCACCGATCATGCTGATCGATGATGTTCATGAGGGCACGCAGATGACCGGCGTCAAGAAAAATAGGGCGAGTCGCCCGCAGGTCGCCGCGATGACGGCAGGCACCACTGAGGAATTGGCTGACACGGCAGCGGTGGATGCCGACCGTGGCATCTTTCCGATCGTCGGCATCGGCGCATCCGCGGGCGGACTCGGTGCCTTCGAGGCATTTTTCTCCGGCATGCCGGCTGCGACCGACCCCGGCATGGCCTTCGTGGTGGTGCAGCATCTGGCGCCGGATCACGAGAGCATCCTCACCGACCTCATCCGCCGCTACACGCGCATGCAGGTGTTCGAGGTGGAAGACGGCATGGCCGTACAGCCCAATTGTGTCTACATCATCCCGCCGAATCGCGACATGGCCTTCCTCAACGGCGCGCTGCAATTGCTGGAACCATCGGCACCGCGCGGCCATCGCCTGCCGATCGACTTCTTCTTCTCCTCACTCGCGCGCGATCAGTGTGAACGCGCCATCGGCATCGTGTTGTCCGGCACCGGCAGCGACGGCACCGCCGGCGTGCGTGCGATCAAGAGCGAGGGCGGCATGGCTATGGCCCAGCATCCGGGCTCGGCCGAGTTTGATGGCATGCCGTGCAGCGCCATCAATACCGGCCTGGTCGACTACGAACTACCGCCCGTGGAAATGGCCGCGCAACTCATCGCCTATGCCGCGCACGCGTTCGGAACGACGGCGCGTGCCGCGATCGGCGCCGCACCGAAGTCGGAAAATGCGTTGAAAAAAGTGTTCGTGCTGTTGCGCGCGCAGACCGGCCGCGACTTCTCGCTGTACAAGCCGAGCACCATCCGTCGCCGCATCGAACGGCGCATGGCCGTACACCAGATCAACTCGCTCGACGACTACGTCAACTACCTGCAGCAGACGGCGACCGAGGCCGAAGCGCTGTTTCGCGACCTGTTGATCGGTGTGACCAACTTCTTCCGCGACCCGACCGCATTCAAGGCACTCGAAGAACATGCCATTCCGCGCATGTTCGAGCACAAGGGCGCGGGCGACGCGATCCGTGTCTGGTGTACCGGTTGCTCGACTGGCGAGGAAGCCTATTCGATCGCTATCCTGCTGCGCGAACGCATGGACCTGTTGCGCCAGACCTTCAAGGTGCAATTGTTCGCCACCGATATCGACAGTCGTGCCATCGCCACCGCGCGCAGCGGGCTTTATCCGGTGAGTATCGCCAACGACGTCTCGAGCGAGCGCCTCGCCCGCTTCTTCACGCTCGAGCCGGACGGCCCTTGCTACCGCGTGCACAAAACCATCCGCGACATGGTGGTGTTTTCCGAACAGGACCTGATCAGGGACCCGCCGTTTTCGCGACTGGATCTCGTCAGCTGTCGCAACCTGCTCATCTATATGGGCGCCGAACTGCAGAAGCGACTGTTGCCGCTGTTCCACTACACCTTGAACCCCGAAGGCTTCCTGTTCCTCGGCACCTCGGAAACCATTGGCGAGTTCGGCGACCTGTTCGCACCGATCGAACACAAGTCGAAACTGTTCCAGCGCCAACCGGAATTCGTCGGCACGCATGCCCCCGGCTTTGGCCGCTTTGCGCTGCCGCTGACGGCCTACGAGCGGGCCTTGCCGAAAGACGCTGGCGGCGCATCGGAACGCGCGAAATTGTCGCTGCGCGAACTGACCGAACAGGCCATCCTGAAGCAATCGGCCCTATCCGGCGTTCTCGTCAATGCCCAGGGCGACATCCTCTACCAGCACGGTCGTACCGGCATGTGTCTGGAGCCGGCGCCAGGCGAGGCCGGCGTCAACAACATCCTGAAAATGGCGCGCGAAGGTCTGCGTCGCGAGTTGGCGACCGCCCTGCATGACGCCACGCGCACCCGTGTGTCGGTGCATCTGCCGCGCTTGCGCGTGAAGACCAATGGCCACTACACCCTGGTCAACCTCAGCATTGAGCCAGTACGCGCCACAGCCGCCGACAGCGGCGATGCGACCCTGTATCTGATCGTGCTGGAAGAAGTTCCGGCAGTGGCCGTGACCGCACCAATCGCGACGCCGCCCGCCGCTCGACCGGACATTCACGCGGAGCCAGACGGCGCCGACGACAACGCGCTTCAAGCGTCCACCATCAAGCCTGCCAGTGCCGATTTCGACCGCCGCGCGGGCATCGCCGCGGTCGCCGCGCTCGAAGAAGAGCTGCGCGCCAACCGCGAATATCTGCAGGCGACGAAAGAGGAACTCGAGACCTCGAACGAGGAACTGAAAGCGTCGAACGAAGAGATGCAGTCGATCAACGAAGAGCTGCAGTCGACGAACGAGGAACTGGAAACCTCGAAAGAGGAAATGCAGTCGATCAACGAGGAACTGGCCACGGTCAATACCGAGCTGCAAACCAAGGTCGTCGACCTGTCGCGCGCCAGCAACGACATGAAGAACCTGCTCGCCTGCATCAATATCGGCACCATCTTCGTCGACCACCAGCTGCGCATCCTGCGCTATACACCGACCGCGACGCGCGTCATCAACATGATCCCGACCGATATCGGACGGCCGGTGGCGCACACCGTGTCGAACCTGATCGGCTATGCCGACCTCGTCGCCGATGCGCAGAACGTGCTGAATACGCTGGTGCCGATGGAAGTCGAGGTCGAGTCGACCGAGCACTGCTGGTACACGATGCGCATCCAGCCCTATCGCACCTTCGACAACGTGATCGAAGGCGCCGTCATCACCTTTGTCGACATCAGCGACATCGTGCGCGCGCGCCAAGCGCTGCGCAAGA
>JAYUXS010000456.1:0-2956 GCA_043752845.1 Lysobacterales bacterium
TCGACGATATCGAGCACGCGCTTGTGCGTGCGGGTTTCGTACTGGTCGCGCGCGTCTTTGTCGACGTGCGGCGATACCAGAACGGTGTAGCGTTCGATCATCGTCTGATCGACCGTTCGGCCAGCGAGATCGTCGAGACGGCGAAGCGGACGGGTGCGCAAGTGCGCGGTCCCATTCCGTTGCCGACCAAGATCGAGCGATACACCATTCTGGTTTCCCCGCATGCCGATAAGGATGCGCGCGACCAGTACGAGACAAGAACCCACAAGCGCGTGCTCGATATCGTCGATCCGAACGACAAGACTGTCGATGCGCTGATGAAACTGGATCTCGCCGCAGGCGTAGACGTCCAGATCAAACTGTACTGATAGGGGCACGATCATGAGAATCGGGCTGGTAGGCCGCAAATGCGGCATGACGCGAGTCTTCACTGAAACCGGTGAATCGATTCCGGTGACGCTTATCGAAGCGTCGCCGAATCGCATCACTCAGGTGAAAACGCGCGACACCGATGGCTACACGGCGATCCAGGTGACCGCTGGCAAGAAGCGCGCGGCTTTAATCAACAAGCCCGCTGCAGGTCACTACGCCAAGGCGAATGTCGAGGGCGGTCGTGGCTTGTGGGAGTTTCGCGTCGACGAGGAAAAGATCGGCGATTACGCGTTGGGCACCGAACTCAAGGTGGACATTTTCACCGAGGGTCAGGCAGTTGACGTGGCCGGCGTCACCAAAGGCAAGGGCTTCCAAGGCACGATCAAGCGTTGGAATTTCAAGATGGGCGACGCGACGCACGGTAACTCGTTGTCGCATCGTGCACCGGGTTCCATCGGCCAGCGCCAGACGCCGGGCCGTGTGTTCCCGGGAAAGAAGATGTCCGGCCACATGGGTGCGGTGAACCAGACTTCGATGAATCTCGAAGTCGTGCGTATCGACTCGGAGCGCGGCTTGATCGCGATCCGTGGTTCGGTGCCGGGTGCTCCGGGCGGCGACGTGATCGTGCGTCCTGCTGCGAAAGCAGCGAAGTAAGGAGCCCAGCCATGGAACTGAATACTTTTGACAGCAAGAAGCCACTCAGCGTGTCCGACGAAATCTTCGGTCGCGCCTACAGTGAAGACCTGATCCACCAGGTTGTGAATGCCTATCGCGCAGCGGGCCGTTCCGGCACCAAGGCGCAGAAGTCGCGTTCCGACCTGTCGGGTACGACCAAGAAGTTCAAGAAGCAGAAGGGCGGCGGTGCGCGTCACGGCGACTACCGCGCTCCAATCTTCGTCGGTGGTGGCGTCACGTTTGCAGCGCGTCCGCGCAGCTTCGAGCAGAAGGTCAACCGCAAGATGTACCGCGGCGCCATTGCTTCGATCCTGTCGGAACTGGCGCGCAACGGTCGCCTCAAGGTCGTCGAGAGCTTCGATGTCGACGCCCCGAAGACCCAGCAGCTGCACGCCAAGATCGTTTCGATCGGTGGCGGCAAGACGCTGATCGTTACCGAGACCGGCAGCCACAACTTGTTTCTCGCCGCGCAAAACCTGCCGTACGTCGGCGTGGTCGATGTCGCCGGCATGAACCCGGTTGATCTGGTGTACGCCGACAACGTCGTGATGACCGTCGAAACGGTCAAGAAAGTCGAGGAGTGGCTGGCATGAGCAACGAACGTCTGTTGCAGGTGCTGCGCGCCCCGCTCGTTTCCGAGAAGAGCGCGCGCATTCAGGAAAGCGCCAACCAGTATGTCTTCGAAGTTGCATCCACTGCAACCAAGGCCGACGTCAAGATGGCAGTTGAGGAATTGTTCAAGGTCAATGTCAAGGCGGTCAACGTCTTGAACGTCAAGGGTAAAACCAAGGCATTCAAGGGTCGACTCGGCGGTCGCGGTGGATTCCGCAAGGCGTACGTCAGCCTTGCCGAAGGCCAGACGATCGACATCGTGGGCAAGGGCTGAGGTAAGCACACATGGCACTGATTACATTCAAGCCGACTTCGCCCGGACGCCGCCAGATGGTGCGCGTGTCGACGCCAGGTTTGCACAAGGGCGGCCCGCTCGCGTCGTTGACCGAGTCGCAGAGCAACACCGGCGGCCGCAACAACCATGGCCGCATCACCACCCGTCACAAGGGCGGTGGCCACAAGCAGAACTACCGCATCATCGATTTCAAGCGTGACAAGGAAGGCATTGCCTGCAAGGTCGAACGCGTGGAATACGATCCGAACCGCACGGCGCACATCGCGCTGGTGTGCTACTCGGACGGCGAGCGCCGCTACATCATCTCTCCGAAAGGCCTGAAGGTGGGCGACCAGTTGATCGCCGGCAAGGATGCGCCGATCAAGGTTGGCAATTCGATGCCGCTGATCAACGTGCCGGTCGGTACCACGGTGCATTGCATCGAGATGCGTCCGGGCAAGGGTGCGCAGATCGCGCGCAGCGCCGGCGCCGGCGCCCAGTTGATTGCACGTGACCAAGGCTACGCGACACTGCGTCTTCGCTCCGGCGAAATGCGCAAGGTGCCGTCCGACTGCCGCGCGACGATTGGTGAAGTCGGCAACGACGAACACAATTTGCGCAAGATCGGCAAGGCCGGTGCGCAGCGCTGGCGTGGTATTCGCCCGACCGTTCGTGGTGCGGCGATGAACCCGGTCGACCATCCGCATGGTGGTGGTGAGGCGCGCGCAGGTCAGGGTAATCCGCATCCGGTATCCCCTTGGGGCCAGCCGAGCAAGGGTTACAAGACGCGCAAAAACAAGCGCACGCAAGGTTTCATTGTCCGCGACCGCAGGGGTTAATCGACTATGCCACGTTCACTCAAAAAGGGTCCCTTCGTGGACCTGCACCTGGCGAAGAAGGTTGATACCGCTGTCGCCACCAGCAGCAAGCGACCGATCAAGACCTGGTCGCGTCGCTCCATGATCCTCCCGGAAATGGTCGGTCTGACCATTGCCATCCACAACGGCAAGGCGCACGTGCCGG
>JAYUXS010000457.1:0-2940 GCA_043752845.1 Lysobacterales bacterium
GATCGGAAACCTTCTGCGACCAGCCGTGGCGCTCGAACCAGCGCCGCAGATTGGGCACGCGCCGGTGATCGATATTGCGATCCGGGCGCGATAGCCCCCACAGCGCCGGGTAGGATCGGAAATTCGCCTTGATATCCAAATGCACCTCGTGCTGCAAGTCGATGCCGACCTTGCGCAGCGCTCGGATCAGCACGTCGGCGCAGACCCCGGTCTCGATCGGCACATCACCGGCAGGATAGGCGAGCCGGCGATAGGCCGGATCGTAGGACGTGGTCACACCGACCTGATCCAGCGCCGCCTGCGCGATGCGGGTAGCGGTGTCCGCTCCGGCGCTCGCGGCAAATGCCGAGAATGCCAGCGTCAACACGCCCAACCCGCACAGCGCGCGCCAGCGCATATCAGCTGGCGTCTTTGCGCAACAGGGCATCGCGCTTCGCGATCAACTCGCGCACCTGGGCGACATGATCGTCTTCGGCATGCAGGGACGCGGTCATGCCGTTCAAGTCACCGCCGGTGATGCCGACTTCCTTCATCAGTGATTCGATCAGCGGCGCCTGCGCGCGATAACGCAGTGCACTCGAAACCACCTGGTCGGCGAGATTGCCGCTGCCCGCCGTCGCATTCACCTGGCCGTTTTCACCATGCGTGTGCGCACCGCCGCCACTGTTGAGGCCCTCGACCTGGACGATCTTGATGCCGTCGATCGCGGCAATGGGCTTGACGCTTTCGCGGATGATGTCGGGCAGGTGACGCAGCACCGCGAGCTTGATCTGCAACGCGATCTGCTCCGCCGACAACATGTTCGCGGCTTCGTTCAGACGACGTTGACCATCGGCATCGACAGCGTAGCGTTTTTCGGCCGCTTCGGCGCCCATCTTCTCGGCATCGCCCGCAGCTTGCGCCGCGATGCGCTTCTGATCCGCTTCGGCGGTGGCCAGCGTACGTATCGCATCGGCCTTGTCGTTCGCGGCCTTTTTTTCGGCTTCGGCGGCAATAGTGACGCCGATCATTTCACGTTCGGCCTGACGCGACGCTTCGACCAATTCAATCTTCTTCTGGCGCTCGGCGCGCTCGACTTCGCGCACGGTGTCGACTTGCTCTGCGGCGCGGACCGCGTTCGCGCGTGCGTCATCGGCAAGCGCCTGCGCTTCCGACTGCGCGCGCGACTTTTCGGCAATCGCGATGGCGCGGTCCTGTTCGGCCATCTGCACCGCCTTGAGCTGTTCGATTTCGGCAGTCTGCACCGAGCGCGCCTTGACGATCTCGCGTTCCTTCAGTTGCTGGTCCATCGCGATGCGCTGATCCTGCATCGCGCGATCGGCATTGAGCCGCGACTGGTCGATCTGCAGCTGCGCGGCGATCTTGCCCTGTTCGGCTTCGCGTGTTTTCTCGGCTTGTTGGGTCGCGATCTCGGCTTGCTGGCTCGCGCGACGGATGCCGATCTCGCGTTCCTGCTCGATCTTCGCGTATTCCTCTTCGCGCACCAGCATCAACTTCTGCTGCGCGCCGATCAGATTTTTTTTCTGGATTTCCATTTCGGTATCGACCTGGATTTCGTTGCGCTTCTTGCGGCGCAACTCGATCGATTCGGTCAGCTTGGTCAAACCCTCGGCGTCGAAGGTGTTGTCCGGATTGAAGTATTCCTTGCTGGTCTGGTCGAGTCCGGTCAGCGACACGGCTTCAAGTTCCAGACCGTTTTTCAACAGGTCTTCGGACACCGCCTGCTGCACTTTTTGCACGAACAGTGTGCGCTGCTCATGCAGTTCTTCCATGCCCATTTCCGCGGCGACCGAGCGCAGGGCGTCAACGAACTTGCCTTCGACCAGCTCCTTCAGCAGTTCCGGTTCGATGGTCTTGCGGCCGAGCGTTTGCGCCGCATTCGCGATCGATTCCTCGGTCGGCTGCACGCGCACGAAAAATTCGGCGGTGACGTCGACGCGCATGCGATCGCGCGTGATCAGTGCCTGCTCGGCGGCGCGATGCACGTCGAGCTTGAGCGTGTTCATGTTCACCGGGATCACTTCATGGATCACCGGCAGTACCAACGCGCCGCCGTTCAGGATCACCTTCTGCCCACCAAGCCCGGTGCGGACGAAGCTCAGCTCCTTCGACGCGCGCGTGTACATGCGCGCGAAGACCTTCAGCACGTAGAGCAGCACCACGAAGGCGACCAGCGCCAGACCGAACGTGATTGCCGGACCCATCATTTGCTCAAGCATGTGCATTCCCCAGTGAGTGACTCGATTGCGTTGTGAAATTCATGCTTCGTGCGTCAGCGCGCGCGGCGCGACAGCCTTGGCGACATAGACAGCGCCGCGTCGCGACATCAGCGCCACTTCCTCGCCCTGACGCAACTCGATGCCATCAGCATCCGGCTCGACCATCACGTAATGCGTCGTGCGGAATTCGTCGCGGAGTTTCGCCTGCGCCGGAAAGCCCTTGCGCGCATGACCGGTGACGATGATCGCGATGCGTCCGATGAGATCGTCCTGCGACAGCGCCGCCGTTTCATCGCGCGGCATGAAGCGTCCGAGCAGGGCCGAGCCCATGCGCACGAACGGCAACGATACGGGCAGCATCACTACGCTGGCCAACAACATCGGTACGGGTTGACCGAACAAAGTCGTCGCGACGTGTTGCAGAAACAGCCCACCCGCACCGTAGATGCCGAGAAACACCGCAAACACCATCAGCATCGGCACGCGCCCGGCGCGCAGCCAGGACAGGAACTGGCTCGGCATCGAAATATCGCCACCGTCGGGCACATCACTATCGGGAATGCCGCCGTCGACATCGGGGAACATCGACTCCAGCAAGTCGGAAAACCCGCTGCCAGCGAACTCCAGCAGCAACATCAAACCCAACAACCCCAATGCCACCGTGAACACGATGTTCGGTGCAGCCAACAGGAAACTCATTGATCCCCATCCGTCCGTATGA
>JAYUXS010000458.1:0-2935 GCA_043752845.1 Lysobacterales bacterium
CTGGCGTGTCAACTTCAAGTTCGTGCTCGACTACACCCAGGTCAGCAGCAAGCGCCAAGGCATCTCGGATGATCCGAGTATCGTCAATGCCCGCTTCCAGTTCATGTTTTAACCGAGGCTGCCATGACCCCGTCCCTGAATCATAAATTGCTGGCTGCGCTGTTTGCGTTCAGTGCCTGCTCGATCGCCCCGGCTGCCGATGTCGTCGGCGCCGGTTCCACCTTTGTCTATCCGGTGATGGCCAAGTGGTCGGCAGACTACCGCGCCGCGACCAAGACCAAG
The DNA here is from genome assembly GCA_043752845.1 of Lysobacterales bacterium. GTDB lineage: Bacteria > Pseudomonadota > Gammaproteobacteria > Xanthomonadales > Ahniellaceae > JADKHK01. The sequence goes on from JAYUXS010000458.1 coordinate 283, forward strand.
ATCAACTACCAGGCGATCGGTTCCGGTGGTGGTATCGCACAGATCAAGGCCAAGACCGTCGATTTTGGCGCGTCCGACAAGCCGCTGAATGCCGCCGAATTGAGTGCCAGTTCGCTGGTGCAGTTTCCGCTGGTGATCGGTGGCGTGGTGCCGGTGGTGAATGTCGCTGGCGTGACGCCGGGCGGCATCCGCTTCAATGGCAGCGTGCTCGCCGACATCTTCCTCGGCAAGATCAAGCGCTGGAACGATCCTGCGATCGCGGCCCTGAATCCCGGCCTCAAGCTGCCGGATCAGGCGATCACCATCGTGCATCGTTCGGACGGTTCCGGCACCACGTTCAACTTCACCAACTACTTGTCCAAGGTCAGCCCAGCGTGGAAAACCAAGGCAGGCGAGGGCATCACTGTGCGCTGGCCGGCGGGTATCGGCGGCAAGGGCAATGAAGGTGTCGCCGCTTACGTGAAGCAGATCAAGGGCGGCATCGGCTATGTCGAACTGACCTACGCCCTGCAAAGCAAGATGAGCTACGCGATGCTGCAGAATGCGGCTGGAAAGTTCGTCTCGCCGAACGAAGCAAGTTTCCAGGCGGCAGCCGACAGTGCGGAATGGGACAAGGCCGTCGACTTCAATCTGGTCATCACCAATGCGCCGGGAGATGGCGCCTGGCCGATCGCCGCGACCGTGTTCGTGATGATGGCCAAGCAGCCGAAGTCGGCCGCGAACGCGAAGGCCGCGCTCGCCTATTTCGACTGGGTGTTCGCGAACGGTGCGGCGCAAGCCAGCAAATTGCATTACGTCTCGCTCCCGGCCAAGGTGCAGGCGCAGGCGAAGGCGCATTGGACCCAGGCGTTGAAGTACTGAGTTCCGCATGCAAGAAAACCTGCTCGCCGCGATCGAACATCGTGCTGCGCGTGACGCGCGGCACGATCGGCGTTTCCGCGGACTGGTCGCAGGCGCCGGATTTTTCGTGCTGCTCGCACTCGGCGGCGCTGCGCTCTCGATGCTGTGGGGCGGGCGCGAAGCGTTTCAGACCTTCGGCCTGAGCTTCGTCACCAGCAGCGACTGGGACTCGATCGGGCAGCAGTTCGGCGCGCTGGTGCCGATCTACGGCACGCTCGTCACTGCCGCGATTGCAATGATTCTCGCGGTGCCGATCAGTTTCGGCATCGCCTTGTTCCTGACTGAAGTCGCGCCGGGCTGGATGCGTACGCCGGTCGGCACGGCGATCGAATTGCTCGCCGGCATTCCATCGATCATCTACGGCATGTGGGGTCTGTTCGTGTTCGTGCCGATGCTGGCCGAGCATGTCTATCCGTGGATCGACGCGAACCTCGGTCAATGGCCGTTGATCGGGCCGCTGTTCGCTGGACCGCCGCTCGGCATCGGCACGCTGACTGCGGGCTTCGTGCTCGCCATCATGGTGATTCCGTTCATCGCTTCGGTCATGCGCGAAGTGTTCCTGACGGTGCCGACGCGGTTGAAGGAATCCGCGTACGCGCTCGGCTCGACGCGCTGGGAAGTAGTCTGGGATGTGGTCTTGCCGTACACGCGCTCGGCGGTGATCGGTGGCATCTTCCTCGGGCTCGGTCGCGCCCTTGGCGAAACCATGGCGGTGACTTTCGTGCTCGGCAATGCGCATGAACTGTCGGCGTCGCTACTGATGCCCGGCAACTCCATCGCCGCGACCATTGCCAACGAATTCACCGAAGCCGATACCGACCTGTATCGCTCGTCGCTGATCGCGCTCGGTTTCCTGTTGTTCGTCGTTACCTTCGTCGTGCTCGCCATCGCGAAGCTGATGCTGCGCCGTCTCGCGCGCCGGGAAGGTGGCTGATGCATTCCGGCGACGCGCTCTTCCTGAAGCGCCGCATCATCAACGGCCTGGCTTTGATGTTGTCGGGCTGTGCCGCATTGGTTGGATTGACCTTTCTGTTCTGGATCCTGTGGACGACTTTCAGCAATGGTCTGGCGGCAATGAATCTGGCGCTGTTCACCGAAATGACACCGCCACCGGGTGAAGTCGGCGGTCTCGCCAATGCGCTTTTTGGCAGTGCGGTGATGTGCGGTCTCGCGATCATGGTCGGTACGCCGATCGGCATCGCGGCCGGCACCTTCGTCGCTGAATATGCGGACCGGCACTGGATCGGCGAAACCATCCGCTTCGTCAACGACATTCTGCTTTCGGCGCCGTCGATCGTGCTCGGACTGTTCGTCTATACGTTGGTGGTGCGTCCAATGGGCGGCTTCTCCGGGTTTGCCGGCGCGCTCACGCTGACTTTTCTGGTGTTGCCGGTGGTGGTGCGCACCACCGATGAAATGCTGCGTCTGGTGCCCTCGCAGATGCGCGAAGCAGCCTTGTCGCTCGGCATTCCGCAGTGGAAGGTGACGATGCAGATCCTGTATCGCGCTGCGGCACCGGGCATCACCACGGGCGTGCTGCTCGCGCTCGCGCGAATCAGTGGTGAAACCGCGCCGCTGCTGTTCACGTCCTTGAACAACCAGTACTGGAGTGCCGACCTGAGCGAGCCCATCGCGAGCGCGCCGGTGGTCATCTTCCAGTACGCGATGAGCCCGTTCGATGACTGGCACGCGCTGGCCTGGGCCGGAGCGTTCCTGGTCACCTCTTTTGTGTTGCTGTTGTCGCTGTTTGCAC
>JAYUXS010000459.1:0-2923 GCA_043752845.1 Lysobacterales bacterium
GACTGCTGAGGTTGCATCGCCGCCGACGATCGCCAGTGCGACGGCCTGTGCGACCTCGATGCCGTCGATCGCCGCGGAATAGATGCCGCCGGCATAACTCGCACCTTCGCCGGCCGGATACAGGCCGCGCGTGTTGATGCTCTGGTAGTCGCCACCGCGGGTGATGCGGATGGGCGACGAAGTTCGAGTTTCGACGGCGGTGAGCACGGCATCGTGCATCGCGAAACCCTTGAGCTGGCGATCGAATGCCGGGATTGCTTCGCGGATCGCGGTGATCGCATAGTCGGGCAGGGCGGTACTCAAGTCGCCAAGGCGCACACCCGGCGTGTACGAGGGTTGCACGCTGCCGAATTCAGTCGATGCGCGTCCTGCCAGAAAATCGCCGACCCGTTGTGCGGGGGCCGAGTAGTCGCCGCCGCCTAATGCGAAGGCTTGGCGTTCCCAGTGACGCTGGAAGTCGATGCCAGCGAGCGGTCCACCGGGATAATCCGTTGGGCTGATGCCGACCACCAGGCCGGCATTGGCATTGCGTTCGTTGCGCGAATACTGGCTCATGCCATTGGTGACAACCTGGCCGGCTTCCGAAGTCGCCGCGACCACGGTGCCGCCCGGGCACATGCAGAAACTGTAGACCGAGCGGCCATTGCGCGCGTGATGCACCAGCTTGTAGTCGGCCGCACCCAGGATCGGGTCACCAGCGAAATCGCCGAAACGCGCGCGATCGATCAGCGACTGCGGATGTTCGATACGGAATCCGATCGAAAATGACTTGGCTTCGACATACACGCCGCGACCGTGCAGCATGTAAAAGGTGTCGCGCGCACTGTGTCCGACGGCGAGCACGACATGGTCGCTGATGATTTCCTCACCGCTCGCCAGCCGTACGCCGCGCACCTGGCGATCATCCAGCAGCAGATCGTCGACGCGGGCACTGAAACGGATCTCGCCGCCCAGCGCCTCGATGTCGCCGCGCATCTTCTCGATCATGCTGACCAGCCGAAACGTACCGATATGCGGCTTGCTGACGTAGAGTATTTCATCGGGCGCACCGGCCGCCACGAATTCGTCCAGCACCTTGCGGCCATAGTGCTGCGGGTCCTTGATCTGGCTGTACAGCTTGCCGTCGGAAAAGGTGCCGGCGCCGCCTTCGCCGAACTGCACGTTAGATTCCGGGTCGAGCTTGTGTTGTCGCCACAGCCCAAAGGTGTCTTTGGTGCGCTCGCGCACTGCCTTGCCACGTTCAAGCACGATCGGGCGGAAACCCATCTGCGCCAGGATCAGGGCCGCGAACAAACCGCAGGGACCGAAGCCGATGATGATCGGGCGTGATTTCAGCGATTCTGGTGCCTTCGCGACGAAGCGATAGCGCATGTCCGGGCTTGGCCCGCTGTGCGCGATCTGGCGTTTCGACAGCGCCGCCCCGGTGCTCGCGCTCAGCGTCACATCGACGGTGTAGATCAGCAGGATGGCGCTGCGTTTGCGCGCGTCATAACTGCGCTTGTACACGCTGAAGTCGATCAATTCGTCGGCGCTGATGCCAAGCCGCTGCAGGATCGCCGAGCGTAGCGCTGCCTCCGGGTGGTCGAGCGGCAGCTTGATTTCAGTGAGTCGCAACATCCGTCCAGCTCGAATCCAAAGCGGCCTGCATGCTAGCGTCCAAGGCGATGAGCGAGCTAGTCAATGTACGAGCGGGTCGATGACTGAACAGGCAGACGTCATCGTGATCGGCGCCGGTGCCGCCGGCTTGATGTGTGCGTTGACCGCCGGTCAGCGCGGCCGCCGCGTGCGCGTGCTTGAACATGCCAATCGGGTCGGCAAGAAAATCCTGATGTCCGGTGGCGGGCGCTGCAATTTCACCAACACCGGCACGACCCCGGCGAATTTCATCTCGGCGAATCCGCACTTCTGCAAGTCGGCGCTGGCGCGCTACAAGCCCGCGCAGTTCATTGATCTGGTCGAACGTCACGGCATCGCGCATCACGAAAAGGAACTCGGGCAACTGTTCTGCGACGACTCGTCCAAGCAGATCGTGAAGATGCTGGTCGACGAATGTACCAATGCCGGTGTCCGCATCGACACGCAATGCGCGGTCGAGCGCGTGCAGCAGATCGACGACGGCTTCCTCATCGACACCGCGCTGGGTCGATTGCATGCGCCGGCTCTGGTGGTCGCTACCGGCGGTCTGTCGATCCCGAGCATGGGTGCGACCGGCTTCGGTTACGAACTCGCGCGCCAGTTCGGGCACAACGTCCTGGCCACGCGAGCGGGTCTGGTGCCGCTCACGCTTTCCGGCAAGCATCAGGAACGGCTGTGCGACCTGAGTGGTGTCGCGTTGCCGGTATCTGCCAGCTGCAATGGTCAGCACTTCGACAATTTCATGCTGGTCACGCATCGTGGCGTCAGTGGCCCGGCGATCCTGCAGATTTCTTCGTATTGGCAGCCGGGCGACGAGTTGCTGCTCAACCTGCTGCCGCAGGACGACGGCTACACGCGATTGAAGGCATTGCAGTCGCAACGCCCGGCCGCAGAACTGCGCACCGCACTCGGCGAATTGATCCCGAAACGCTTGGCCGAACGTCTCTGCGAATTCATGCTCGCCAGCAAACCGATGCGCCAGTACAACGACCCGGAACTGCGCCAGATCGCCACGCAACTGCAGCACTGGCCGCTGGTCGCAAGCGGCAGCGAAGGCTATCGCACCGCCGAGGTCACGCTCGGCGGCGTCGATACCGACGAGCTGTCATCGACGACGATGCAATCCAAATGCGTCCCCGGCCTGTACTTCATCGGCGAAGTCGTCGATGTCACCGGCTGGCTCGGCGGCTACAACTTCCAGTGGGCCTGGGCTTCGGGGCATGCGGCGGGTGTGGCGGTATAGCGAAGCGTAGGATGCGAGTGCATTGCGCTTCGACAATGGTATGGA
>JAYUXS010000460.1:0-2917 GCA_043752845.1 Lysobacterales bacterium
CGAACGCGTACAAGCCGTGCGCGAGCAACTGACATCACTCGCCAAACACAGCGCCAAGGCCGCGAACACCGAAGTCTTGGCAACAACTCTCGCCAAAGCCGTCGAACGCGTCGACGAGATCGAAGGCACGTTGCACAACCCGAAGGCCGAGGTGAACTACGACATCCTCGCCGGCCGCGAAGGCGGCGCGAAGTTGCTGTCGCAATGGGCCCTGCTCTACGGCTGGACGCAAGACTCGGACCACGCCCCGACGCAAGCCATGCAGCAACGCGCCGAGGCTCTGCTCACCGATCTCGCCACCCGCGAGGCGGCCCTGCAGTCGCTCCGCAACAACGAACTGGCCAAGGTCGAAGCCGAAATCAACAAGCTCGGGTTGCCGCGCATTTTGATGCCCCGGTAGATCAATCGCAGCGCGCGCGCAGTGTCAAGCTGCGCGCGATGTCACGCCAGTCGAATGCGCCGACGGCCTGATCGTCATGTACGGCATAGAACACGCCATCGGGGAAACGCTTCGTCGCGGCCTGATGCAACCAGATGCCATCGGTATTGCCGACGGTGTTGCCGATGAATGCACCGACGTGGTCGAGGGTCACGCGATCGTAGATGTGGAACACGCTGCGATCCTTGAACTGGTCGGTGGTGATCCAGTAGCCGCTGCTGTCGGCGCACTGCCACAAGGCGATGCCTTCAGCCTGCGCCTTGAACGTGCCAAGACCAATGGTGCGTCCGCGATAGGTGCCGGCGAGATCGTACTCACGCACGGCAGTGCCGGTCAGGGTGTCTTCTTCCGAAATCAGGATGCGGTCACGCGCGACATCGCCCATGATCGATTCGGGGATACGGATCGCACCCGCAGCCGTCACGTCACCAAAAGCACCGGCATGGGTGACGGTCACGGCACCGTTGTTGATGGCCAGACGATAGCGTTGCATGCGCCGACCCAGCTCCGACAAGGCCGGCGGAATGTCGTTGCCGTTCGCGCGCTCGCCCGCCATGTAGGCATCGGTGACGATCACCTCGATGTCGTTCGCGGCGTGTTCGCGCACCCACAAGCCGTAAGGTTGTTGCAGCTGTTCGCTGCCGAACATCGCGAGCGTGGCCAGGCCGGGCAAGGACAGCACCTGCACGCGGCGGTTGTCGCGCTCGACCACGAACAGGCGATTGCCGAGTACGGCGACGCCATTGGGACGGCGGAACTGCCCTTCGGCATCGCCTTCGCTGCCGAATTTGCGCGAGCTCGCGCCGCTGTCGCCGTCGTAAATCATCAGGCCACCGCCTTCCTTGGCCGTCGCGAACAGCCAAACCTTGCCGTCGGGCGCGCGCCACGCGGCGGGCGAATCGATGTTTTCCTTCGGTGTCGATGTGGTGATGAAGGCCTCGGGCACGACCACATGGGCGACACCCGAGGTCGCGAACATCGGTTCGACCTCGACCATTTCGTCTGGCTCGCGCTCGTCGCGCGACGTGGCGCAGGCTGCGAGCAGCAGGATCATGGACAGGCCAGCAAGGCGTTTCGTCAGCAACTCGATCATTTCGACAAACTCCGGAATGGGATCGCAGGCTTATAGCCGATTCTGGTGTCTTCGTTGTTGTCGCGGCAATTGGAACGACGCTGACACATCGCGCACGTTTCACCGTCATGTGCGAAGTCATGTCCCACACCCGACTTTCCATCAGCCTGCGGCACGCGCTCGCCAGCCTCGCCCTGATCAATGGCGACGCAGTACGGCGCCGATTTCGAAGTGTGCATCGAGATGCGCTTCGGCAAATCCATGTCCTCGGGGCTGTCCGGGTCGAACCTGCTCGATGCATCGAATGTCGAACAGTTGAACATTGGCGGTGGACAACTCGAGCGCGATTTCGAAGTCGAGTCGGAAAAGGCCGGTCCGGTGATCCAGTTGATCGGGCGTTACAGCTTCTGAGCTGATCTCTGTCATCGCCCTGTCGCAGTCGACGGCCTAGCATGCCGGCATGCGCGACATCGTCACCTCGTCCGATCCCGGCGAACTGCTGAAGGCTTACGCTTGCGCGCAGCTGGAGCGTGCTGTGCAGTGCTTGTCGCGACGCGGCACGCGCGCCCATGACGGCGTGCATCAGGCGCGCAAGTCGATGCGCCGGGTGCGCGCCTGTATTGCACTCGCCGGGTTCGAGCGTGCCGGCGATGGTCGCCGTCTCGATCGCGCCATCGCCGGCGCTTGCCGCGGCCTGTCGACGTTGCGCGACGCCCATGCACGCGTGGGTCTGCTCGACGCGCTACTGCATCACGACCACCTCGAGGATCAGCAAACACTGCTGCGACGAGCACGCAGCGCCGCGCTTGCAGATCGCGTCGATGCGATGCGTGTGGCGCGCGCCGAAGATCCTGATTTTGCAGCGCTACGTCGGCAGTTGCTGGCACTCGCCAAAGACTTGGCGGCATTGCCCTGGACCACAGTCGATGCCGACGCCATCACCGCGGCCATCAATCACAGCCTGCAACGCGCACGCAAGGCGCAAACGCGTGCCTTGAACGACGGCGACGCCGACGACTGGCATCGCTGGCGCCGGCGCCGCCGTCGTCTCGCCCAGCAGCACACAGCGCTGCAGGCCGTTGGCATCGAATCAGCGGGCGTGAGTGACGCCGAACGCGAGATCACGCATCTGCTCGGCGAATCCCAGGACCTGCACGTGCTGGTGCGCTACTTCGGCGGCCACCGCGCGATCAGCAAGCGCGAACGACAGGCGCTCGAGTCGATGCTGCATGCGCGACACGCCGACAAGAATTCGGAAGTCATCGGTCGGGTGGACGGGCCGGTGGCGTAGTCCCGCTACCCGCCGCAACTAGCCCGAATATTTCATGAAGAAGAAACAATGACGGCGTGCAACCGTTTAGGATTCAGGTGTCGAAGCCAAATCCGCGGAGCACGCCGTCATGACA
>JAYUXS010000461.1:0-6855 GCA_043752845.1 Lysobacterales bacterium
CCGAGGTTGATCGCAGTGCCATCGACATGCGCGATGGGTGGTTTTGAGGTTATGCGTGTCGCCTTGTGTCAGTTGCTCGCGCACGGCGTCGGCTGGTAGATCTCCCTGCCGTCGATGATGCAGCGGTAGGCCTTGCGCGGCGTCGCCGCAGGTGGCGGCGGGCGCGTCACCTTGAACATCAATTCGAAACGGTATCCACCTTCCTTGGCCACCGCGATCTCGATCAACTCGACGGAATTGAAAGTTTCGGAGCTGTCGATCCGGCGCAGGAAGCCGCTGAGTAGCGCATTGCTGGCGCTGTTGCCGATCACCCGTGCGCGGATGTCCGCGTCACCGGAAAGTGTGATCTCGTCGATGCGGATACCTTCGGTCGGCGTCGCTTCGAGCGCCGCGCGTACGTTTTCCGCAGTCGGCGCTTCGATGATTGCGCCGGCGTGTAGCGTCGATGAAAGGGCGATCAGAAACAGCACGGCGATCGCGTGCGGCCGAAAAATACGCATATCAGTCATGGCTCTCGCTCTGCGTTGGTGGGTCGGTGGCAGTCGTTGCGGCGTGCTTGCCAAGAATGATGCGCGCATGGCGCTGATAGCTCCAGTACGCCCACGCCCAGTTGACCAGCACGATGATGCGATTGCGGAAGCCGATCAGGAAAAACACGTGCGCGGCAAGCCAGAACCACCATGCGAGGAGGCCGGAAAAACGCCAACCGCGCAGATCGACGACGGCGGCCATGCGTCCGATCGTCGCCAGATTGCCGTAGTCGATGTAGCGAAATTCCGGTACGGGTTTGCCGGCGATGCGCGCGCGAATCGCCCGTGCGACATGCGCGCCCATCTGTTTCGCGGCGGGTGCGACGCCGGGCACGGCTTGGCCGTCTTGCGTGATCGCGGCGAGATCGCCAGCCACGAACACATCGGCATGACCGGGCACGCTGAGGTCGGCGCGAACCTGCACGCGCCCGGCACGATCGCGCGGCGCGTCGAGCAAGGCACCAAGCGGTGAGGCTGCAACGCCAGCTGCCCACAACACGGTGCGGGCCGCAATACGTTGATCGCCGAGTTGATAGCCGTCGCCGTCGATCGCGGTGACCGGCGTTCCGGTCACGACATCGACGCCGAGCCGTTCCAGTTGTTGTTGCGCGCGCAGCGACAGCGACTCGGGAAAGGACGCCAGCACGCGCGGACCGGCTTCGATCAGGCGCACCTTGGCCGCAGCGGGATCGATGCTGCGGAATTCACTGCGCAGTGTGTGTCGGGCGATCTCGGCGAGCGTGCCCGCTAGTTCGACGCCGGTCGGTCCGCCGCCGATCACGGCGAAGTGCAGGCAGGCGGCGCGTTCGGCGGCATCGGTAGTGGCTTCGGCACGCTCGAAAGCGAGCAGGATGCGGCGTCGGATCTCGAGCGCGTCGTCCAGCGTCTTCAGTCCGGGCGCATGCGCTTCCCAAGCGTCGCGACCGAAATAGGCGTGACGCGCGCCGCTCGCCAGCAACAGCCAGTCATAGGCCAGCGTGTCGCCGTCGGCGAGTGCGACGCGTTTGCTGACGGCATCGATGCCGGTGACTTCACCAAGCCGCACCGCGACATTGCGCTGGCCGCGCAGAATATGCCGCAGCGGTGCGGCGATGTCCGGTGCCGACAAGCCCGCAGTGGCGACCTGATACAGCAAGGGCTGGAACAGGTGGTGATTGCAGCGATCGACCAGAGTGATGCGGATCGGCGCCGCCGCGAGCGCGCGCGTCGCCCAGAGTCCGGCGAAGCCGCCGCCGACGATGAGCAGATGGGGAAGCGAAGGCGTGTCCATGCGCGAATGTTAGTCGGAGTTGGCAACTGCATCGACCTGCTGTCGCGGCGACTGAAACGACCATGCGTCGCGCCGATGCCATTGCCCATCGCGCAGGATTTCCAGCGGCTGGTACTGCAGCTTGTAATTCATCTTCGGATGGTCCGCGAGCCAATAGCCGAGATACAGACAGGGCAGTTGCAGGCGCCGCGTCCAGTCGATCTGCTGCAGGATGCAGAACACGCCGAGACTGCGTGTACGTTCCGCCGGATCGAAGAACGTGTACACCGCGCTCAAACCAGTAGCGGTCACATCGGTCACCGCGCAGGCGAGCAATCGTTCACCGTCACGCACGCAGAGCATGCGCGTATCGCACCAGCGGGCCTGCAGGAATTGTTCGAAGTCTTCGGCACCGGCGCCGTCCATGCCGCCGTCCTTGTGGCGCGCGCCGAGGTAGCGCTGATACAGCGCGAGACGCTCGTCGCTGCAGAACGGTGGCTCGATGCTGACGCGCAAATCAGCATTGCGCTGTAGGCAGCGGCGTTGGCTGCGGTTCGGCACGAAGTCGTTCACCAGCACGCGGCTTGCCTGGCACTTTCGGCAGCCGACGCAGTCCGGACGATAGACGCGCGCGCCGGAGCGGCGGAAACCCGAACCGAGCGCGCTGCCGAACACCTGACGCAGTTCCGGCGCATCCGGATCCATGACCAGATCGCGCGCCAGGCGATCCCGGTAATAACCGCAGGGATGTTCGTTGGTGCGGAACAATTTGATCGAAATCTCGCGCGCACTCATGACGATTCCTGCACTGGAATCGGCAACAGCACGCGCGTCGAGCGCGGCAAGTCGAGGCGCAGACCGAAGCCTCGAGCGGTCAGTTCGCGTTGCGCGCGCACGGTTGCTTCGCCGTCCAGCCACATTTCGCGTTGTGCAGCACGCAGCGCCGGATCAGCGAACAGGGCCGCGATCGGCGCGGTCCAGCTGAGCACGTCAACCGGCATCGGCACGACCAGACGGCGTTTGTCGATACGCGCGACTAGCATGCCGCCGACCTCGATCAGCTCGATCTCGGCGCCGGCGTCGCGATGCAGGTCGAGGAGATCCAGTGCGCGCAGCAGGTAACGCGCTTCGGCATCGGTTTCGGTTGCGGCGATCAAGGCCAGCAGCGACGCGCAGCGACGGACATGCATGGCCTCGACGCTGTCGACCAGGCGCTGCCACTGCGACGGCGACAGTGCGCCCTGATTCATTGCGCGCGCAATCATCGGGTCGGCACCGCAGAGAGCCGTCATGCGTTCGCGTTGTTGCTCCCCAACCGCGACCGGATCGAGTTGCCAGACGATCTCATCGAGCTTGCGCGTCTGTCCGATCACGCTGCCGGCACCGGCCGACACCGCATCGATAGCCAGGCTCAGGGTCTTGTCGCCGCCGAGCTTGGCCCAGGCGATGCGGTCCAGTTCGCGGTTCAACAGTTCGTTGCGCGTATACGGGTCGACGCCGAGCCGGCGTGTCAGGTCGCGACGTGCGCTCGTGAATCCAACCCAGCGTTTGGCCAGCTTGCCGCTCGTTTTCTGAGACTTCTGCCACCAATCCGATTCGCGCGCATGCGATGTATCCGATTGCGGACCGACACCGCCTTGGCTGTCGTTCTCGTGCCATTCCTCGCTGGCGCGATCGCGCGCCTTCGCGGTTTGTTCGCCCAGTTGGCGCCACTTCGAACGCAGGCTGCGCCACAGCCCGCTCGGGATCGATTTCACTGTCTCGATCGGATGCGTGCCGATGCGCGCGATGATCTTGGCGATGTCCTTGCTGGCATGGCCCATCGCGTCGACAAAGGCGCGCGAGCGCGAAATCGATGCCAGTTGCTCGACCGCTTCCAGTTCGAAAATGCGTTCGGCCAATTCTGCGCGGCCTTCGACATTCAGATAGCCGTAGTCGGTGGCGAGTCGGAATTGCGCGAGGTATCCGCGCACCGGCACGTTCGACACGATTTGCCAGCTCGGCCCGGACAGGAGCGAAGCCTCGACCAATTGGTCGGCGCGATATTCCGGTTCATGCTCGAAGCCACGGTCGTTGTCGGCAGACGCCACGACTGGCACAACCGCAGACACCGCACTGAAGCTGGCGACGACGAGCAGGATGACCGGTAACACCCGGACGATTTGCGATGGCGCAGTCGGTGGAGACCAAGGCCGGTCGGATTCGAGCTTGGTGGTGATGATGTACATGCGAGTGGCGGGTATCGAGTTGGCAGCGACGAGTATAGGAGCCGCCGGATTGCACCGTGCATTCAGCGCCAATCGTGAATCGGAGCGGCGCTACACTGGCGAACAATGTTTATTATGGTGACCGACATGCGTATCTGCTTCGTCCGATCCGCCCTGATGCGCATGACGCTGGTCATGGCGGTCGGCTTGGGCACGCTGCCGATCGCAGCGCAGATCATTCCGGTCAATGACGCCATCGCGCTGCGCAATGCCATCGACACTGCGGTTGCTGGCCAAGAGATTGTGCTCGCGCCCGGTACCTACAACGTCGTCGGCAATCTCTTGTGCGACACGCCGGGAACGGCGGGTGCGCCGATCATCGTGCGTGCGGCGACACCACGTTCGGTGTTGATCCGCTTCGACGCACTCGAAGGCTTCATGGTCAGCGAACCGCATTGGCGTTTCGAGGGTCTCGACATCGAGGGCGTCTGTGCCCTCGACAGCGATTGCGAGCACGCATTCCATCTATTCGGCGCCGCCGATTTCACCGTGATTCGCGATAACCAGGTGCGTGACTTCAACGCGCAGATCAAGAGCAATGGCGCGACCGTCGGCATGGCCTTCGTGTTTCCGGACGATGTGCTGATCGAACGCAACCGCTTCCATGACACTCGGGCACGCAACACCGGCAAACCAGTGACGAAGATCGATGTCGTCGGCGGCCGCCGCTGGATATTGCGTTCGAACACGATCCACGACTTCGAAAAAAGTGGCGGCAATTTCATCAGCTACGCCGCATTTTTGAGGGGCAATTCGCGCGATGGCTTGTTCGAGCGCAACCTGGTCATCTGCGAACGACAGTTCAGTGGCGGCATTCGCTTGGGGCTGTCGTTTGGCGGCGGCGGTACCAGCCCGAATTCGATCTGCGAGGACGGCAGCTGTGCGCCCGAGCACCAGAACGGGATCATGCGCAACAACCTCATCGTCAACTGTCCGGCCGATGTCGGCATCTATCTGAATGCGGCGGCGAATTCCCGCATCCAGCACAACACGCTGTACAACACCACCGGCATCGACGTGCGCTTCGCCGCCTCAACGGCGGACCTGCGCAACAACCTGTTGAATGGCCAGATCCGCAATCGCGACGGCGGCACGAGCAGCAGCGCCGGCAACTTGACTCAGGTGCCGCTTGCCTCGTTCGCCGCGTGGTTCCAGTCGCCGGCAGCCGCCGACTTTCGCCTGCTCGACGGCAATGCCATCGTCGATCTCGGCGTCGCGGCGCCACTCGTGACCGACGACTTCTGCGCCAACCAGCGCAACGACGGTTTGGCGGACATCGGCGCCGTCGAGTACGACGGCGACGGCATCTGCGACACGACGATCGGCGGCGGCCAAATCAACGTGTTGTTCGGCAATGGGTTTGAATGATTGTGCTGACAGAAAGAATTGACTTCAGTGCTTGGCGAACGTACTGTACGTACATGTTTTTCCGGAGCGGTCGCAATGGAAGTTTCACTCACCGAATTGCGCCAGCGACTGTTCGAACTCGCTGATCGAGTGCTTGAGACCGGTGAGGCGATCGTCATCACGCGTCGCGGCCGCACGCTGCGCATCGTGCGCGACGACGCCCAGCCCAAAGTCTATTCGCGATTGGCGAAACTGCGTCCGCAACCCTACGAGATCGGCCCGGATCTCGATCCGCATGAGTCGCCTGCGCGCTGGTCTGAACTGGATCACTCGGTCAATGAAACCGCCGCCGTCTACGCGGCTGTTGAGTCCGGCCGCCGGCGACCGCCGTCCAAGCGCGAAACGCTGTCGAAAGCGACGACATTGAAGGTCGGCGCGAAATTAGCGGTGACGACCAAAGCCAAGGGCAAGCAGCGGTCACGATGAGTATTGTCATGATCGATACCCACGTGGCCGTGGCCATGTACAAGGGACATTCTGGGTCGCTATCGCGGCAGGCGCAGCGACTCCTGGATGCGTCGAATGTCCGCTATTCGCCGATCGTTGCGCTCGAGTTGGAACTGCTTCACGAAATCGGTCGCGGGCAGGTCGACGCCGACCATGTCTGCAATTTTCTGAGTCGCGAACTCGACATCGCTGAAAGTCCCGAGCGCATGTCCGACATCGTTCGACATGCCTTGCACGTGCGTTTCACGCGCGATCCGTTCGACCGTCTGATTGTCGCGCACGCCGACTTGCTGCGTGCGCCTTTGATCACGATGGATCGGCAGATTCACGCGAATTACGCTCGCGCGATCGACTGAACTGCCGGTCAATTCCAGCTGCACACGACCTTCCCGCAGTTGCCGGCTTCCATCAGGTCGAAGCCGCGCTGGAAGTCGTCGATATGGATCTGGTGCGTCAACACCTTCTGCAGTGGGAAGCCGGTCAGTACCATCTGCGTCATCTTGTACCAAGTCTCATACATCTTGCGTCCGTACATGCCATGCATGGTCAGACCCTTGAAGATGACCTTGTCCCAGTCGATGCCCGCACCCTTCGGCAGAATCCCGAGCAGGGCGATCTTGCCGCCGTGGTACATGCAGTCGAGCATGTCGTTGAACGCGTGCGTATTGCCGCTCATCTCGAGGCCGACATCGAAGCCTTCCATGTGCAGGTCTTTCACGACGTCCTTCAGCGACTGCTTGCTGACATTGACGACGCGTGTCGCGCCCATGTCGGCCGCGAGCTTCAGGCGATAGTCGTTGACGTCGGTGACGACGACATTGCGCGCGCCGACATGCTTGCAAATGCCAGCGGCGATGATGCCGATCGGTCCGGCACCGGTGATCAGCACGTCTTCGCCGATCACGTCGAATTCAAGCGCGCAGTGCGCGGCATTGCCGTACGGATCGAAGAACGC
>JAYUXS010000462.1:0-6853 GCA_043752845.1 Lysobacterales bacterium
TGACGGTCGGGGCCGCATCGATGTTGATGGTGAAACCGTCGCTGTCGGACTGTGCACCGCCACTTCCGGTGTTGCCGTTGTCAGTGGTCAGGACGGTCACGGAGGCGCTACCGCCGCTGGCACTGCTGAAGCTCAGGGTCTGCAGGGTCGCGTTCACATCCGCGAGTGTGTCGGTGATCGTCACCGACGCCGTACTGCTACCCACGACGGTCGCGCCATTGACGGCAATGGCGGTAAGTGTGCCGAGCGTGGTGCTGATGGTGGTGGTGACATTGCCGGCCGCCGCATCGACATCGGTGATGCTGATGCTGTTCGGGCCGGTGAACGCCAGCGGCACACCGACGCCCGTCGACAGCGGACCAACCGGCACGGCATTCACCGGCGCCTCGTTGACATTGGTAATGGTGATCGTGACGGTGCTGGTATCGCTGAGACTGCCGGCGCCGTTGTCAGTGACGCTGATGTTCAGCGTGTAACTCGGCGTCGTTTCGAAGTCGGGCGCGACCGCCACGGTGATCGCGCCAGTGGCGCCGATCGCGAAGGTGCCGCCGGTATTGCCGCCGGTAATGGCCCAGGTCAGGGTCTGCGGCGGCGTGTCCTGATCCGTCGCTGGCGTCGAGCCGACGGCCGTGGCCGGCGCGCTGTTTTCAGCGATCGAGAATGCATACGGTTCGCTCTGGAACACCGGCGCTTCATTGACGTCGCCGACCGTGATCGTGATCGTGCTGGTGTCGCTCAGGTTCGTCGGTGCGCCGTTGTCGGTGACGCTGAGGTTGAGGGTAAAGCTCGGGTTGACCTTGAAGTCGAGCGCGGTGCTGTTGGCGACCGTGATCACACCGGTACTGGCGGCGATCGCGAAGGCACCAGACGTGTTGCCACCGGTAATGGCATAGGTCAGCGTGGTCGCGGCATCGACGTCGGTCGCGGTAACGACATTGGTGACAGTGGTGCCGTTCGCGGTGTTCTCGCCGACGTTCGCGGTGTAGGGCTCGCCGGTAAAGGTCGGAGCCTCGTTGACATTAGTCAGATTGACCGTGACCAGAGCAGTGCCGCTGGCCGTCGGCGCGCCGTTGTCGGTCGCCTGCACGGTCAGCGCGAAGCTGGGATTGGTTTCGAAGTCGAGCGCGGCCGTCGTGGCGACCGTGATGGCGCCGGTGGCCGGATTGATCGCGAAGGCGCCACCGGTGTTGCCGGCGGTGATCGTCCAGACGAAGGTCTGCGCGGGCAGGTCGACATCGGTCGCAGTCGCGGTACCGACGGCGGTCGTGTTCGCGCTGTTTTCCGGCAAGCTGAAGGTGCCGCCGGTGACGATCGGCGCTTCATTGACGTCGGTGATGTTGATGGTGACCGTGCTGGTGTCCGATCCGGTCGGTGTGCCGCCATCGGTGACGCTGATGCCGAGCGTGAAGCTGGTGGTGGTTTCGAAGTTCAGTGGCGTGCTGTTGGCGACGGTGATCGCACCAGTCGTCGGATTGATCGCAAAGGCGCCGCTGGCGTTGCCCGAGGTGATCGCCCAGGTCAGCGTGTTGTTCGGTGCGCTCGTGTCCTGATCGAGTGCCGGCGTCTGCCCGACGACGGTCGCGATGGCGCTGTTTTCCGGCAATGCGAACACGTACGGCTCGCTCTGGAACACCGGCGGTTCGTTGAGGTTGCCGAGATTGATGGTGACGGCCGCAGTATCGCTGAGTGGACCGGCGCCACCGTCGGTGACGGTGACCGTCAGCGCGAAACTCGGATTGGTCTTGAAGTCGAGCGCGGCACTGTTGGCGACCGTGATCTGGCCAGTCGTCGCATTGATCGCGAAGGCACCTGAGGTATTGCCGGCGGTGATCGCATAGGTCAGCGCGTTGTTCGGTGCGGTCGTGTCGATATCGGTCGCCACCACGGGCGTGCCGACACTGGTGCCGTTCGCGGTGTTTTCGGGCACGCTGAACACGGCATCTGTGGCCACTGGCGCGTCGTTGACCGGGGTCAGGGTGATGCTGACCGTCGCTGGCGCAGAGGTCGCCAGGCCATCGGTCGCGGTGAAGGTGAAACTGTCGGCACCCTCGGCATTCGCATTCGGCGTGTAGGTCACTGCGCCGGTCGTGGCGTTGAATCCGCTGAGCACGCCCTTGGTCGGTGCGACCGCGCCAAGGGCGTAGGTCACCGTGTCGCCATCGCCATCGGTGGCGACCAGAGTGATCGGCTGGGCCGCGCTGTCTTCCAGGAAGGTCAGGTTCTGCGGCTGGGCCACCGGCACCTGATTCTCGACGTCGGCTACGTCGACGCGATAAAACAGCCTCCCCGCTTCTTCGGCAGCGAACAACGCGTAAATTTCGGCACCGGGATCGGCGCCGACGGCATCGGCTTGGCCATCGGTTGCAATCGCGGTCACCCCGCTCCAATCACCGACCGCACCATCGACCACGAAATTTGCCGCCCAGACTGCACTCGCCATCAATAATGCGCCGAGTGAAGCCAGCCCGACCTTGAGCCGGCGCGACGCGACAAACGCGAATGCCGCCACCAGCAACACCAGTCCAAACAGTCCAAGCGCGGGAATCGCGAATTGGATCAGCGCCTGCAGGATCGGGCCACCACCACCGGCGGCGGTCGTCAATACGTCTGACGACGTGCCTGCGCCATTGCTGGCGGCGAGTGACAGATGGATCACGTTGCTGCTGCCGACGAGGCCGCGGTCGATCGCGAATTCGATGACATCAGCGCCACTGACGCCGTTGTTCAAGCCAACCGGATGCGGGCCACCGATCGCGGTTTCGCCACCAAACAAGGCACCGGCGCAGTCAGCGCGGGTAACCGTGGTGACGGTCGTGCCGGTGACATTCGCGGTGACACGCAGTTCGGCGCCGTCAATCGTGGTCGCGCCGACGGTTTCACTGCAGCCGGTCGCCGCATTGGCGTCGCGGTCGACATAGAGGTGATAGCGATAGTCCTGCGCCAGGGCCGCGTTCGCGAGCACCAAAGCGGCAAGGCCCAGAAAAATTCGGGCAGCAATCCGTCGCATAAGACCCCCAAGGCCGTTTAGCAAATTTGAGGGGCGGAGTTTGCGCGCTGACTCAGGACCCGCGCAAGCGCCAAACCGTGATGGCAAGCGAAGTTGAAACTGTGACAATGCGATTTCGTTACAGAGAGACCGTGCCATGTCCTTTCCCGCCCTGCGCCCCCGCCGCATGCGTCATGACGAATTTTCACGTCGCCTGATGCGTGAAACCATCCTGACGACGAACGACCTCATCTGGCCGGTATTCGTGCACGAGGGCGAAAACCGCGTGGAACCGATTGCGTCGATGCCGGGTGTCGAACGGGTGTCGATCGATGTGCTGCTGACTCGCGCCGAGGAAGCCTTGCGCCTCGGCGTGCCGGCAATCGCCCTGTTCCCGGTGACACCGCCGGAAGTGAAGTCGCTGGACGGACAGGAAGCCTGGAATCCGGACGGACTCGCGCAACGCGCGGTGCGGGCGCTGAAGGCGCGACTGCCCGAACTCGGCGTGATCACCGACGTCGCGCTTGATCCGTTCACGACGCATGGCCAGGACGGCATCATCGACGAGACCGGTTATGTCTTGAATGACATCACCAATGCCGCCCTGGTCAAGCAGGCGCTGTCGCATGCCGAGGCCGGCGCCGACATTGTCGCGCCCAGCGACATGATGGACGGGCGCATCGGCGCGATTCGCGACGAACTCGAGAACAATGGCTTCCCGAACACCCGCATCCTCGCCTACTCGGCAAAATACGCGTCCAGTTTCTACGGCCCATTCCGTGACGCCGTCGGTTCCGCCGGCAACTTGGGCCGTGGCAACAAATACACGTACCAGATGGACCCGGCGAATTCGGACGAAGCGCTGCGCGAAGTCGAACTCGATCTCGCCGAGGGTGCCGACATGGTCATGATCAAACCCGGCTTGCCCTATCTCGACATCGTGCGCCGCGTGAAGGACACATTCGGCGCCCCAACGTTCGTCTACCAGGTCAGCGGCGAGTACGCGATGTTGAAGGCCGCGGCGCAAAACGGTTGGCTCGACGAGCGCGCCTGCGTGCTCGAAGCGCTGACCAGCATCAAGCGCGCCGGTGCCGATGCGATCCTCAGTTACTACGCAGTCACTGCTGCAAAGTGGCTGCAGCCTTGAAAATCGCCAGCTGGAACGTGAATTCGCTCAACGTGCGCATGCCGCATCTGGCGGAGTGGCTGGCCACGGCACAACCAGACGTCGTCGCGCTGCAGGAAATCAAGATGGAGACCGACAAGTTTCCATGGGACGCGATCCGCGCGCTGGGCTATGAAGCGGTCGTGTCCGGACAGAAGACCTACAACGGTGTTGCGATCCTGGCGCGCACGCCGCCAACCGATGTGGTGGCTGCCATTCCCGGTTTTGCCGACGAACAGCGCCGTATGCTCGCGGCTACGGTCGGCGACTTGCGCATCATCGATCTGTACGTCGTCAACGGTCAGGCGGTCGATTCCGACAAGTACCGCTACAAGCTCGATTGGCTCGCCGCTGTTACTGACTGGCTGCGCGACGAACTTGCGCGTCATCCGAAGACGATCGTGCTCGGCGACTTCAACATCGCCCCGGACGACCGCGACGTGCACGACCCCGAGGCCTGGTTCGGCCAGGTCTTGTGTTCGCCGCCGGAACGCGCGGCGCTCAAGCGCATCCTCGACCTCGGCCTCAGCGACAGTTTCCGCATGCAGGACGACAGCGCCGGCCAGTTCAGCTGGTGGGATTACCGCCAGGCCGCGTTCCGCCGCAATCTCGGTCTGCGCATCGATCTGGTGCTCGTCAGCGCCGCGCTACGCGATGTCGTGAGCGCTGCCGGCATCGACCGCACACCGCGCACGTGGGAGCGCGCCAGCGATCACGCGCCGGTATGGGTTGCGCTGAGCTGACTCCCACGCACCACGTTCGACTTGACCGGGTAACGCCGGTCCCAATACAGCGCGGCGGCGAAAGCGATCACGAGCGGTCCGAACCAGCTCAGCACTTGCAACGGGCCGCCGGCGAGTTCCGGCAACAATCGCGGCAGGCCGAGGCCGAGAAAGGCGATATGGGTTGCGACACCGTTGCCCATCATCGATTTGTAGTGCTGGCGCAGCCACCACTTAGCGTCCTCGGGGCCACGGCGCAGATCGCGCCAGGAGCCGACGCCGACCGCCACACCCACGAATGCAAAGCCCATGAACAAGGGCACGCCGCGCACATAGCCGAGCACGAAGATGGCCATGCCGGAGACGAAGCTCGCTATCGCCAAACCCTTGAACACCGGTCCGGTGAAGGCCGCCCAACTGCGCTTGTCGCGGATCGCGCGCCAGGCGTTCCAGCTCGCGGCAGCGGTGATGACGACGAGGTAGGCGAGGAAACTGGCACTGATCACCTTGCCCTGACCGAACAGCACCGTGCACATCACCAGGCCGGTGGCCATGACCACGCACATCGCGCTCAGGTAGATCTGCCCGACACGCACATGCAACGGCCCACCCTTGCGAGCGAGGCCCGCCGTCCAGAAGCCGACGAGCGCCAGCGTGCCGGCGCCGATGTGCAGAAATTTCGAGATCGTGTACAGGTCCACTGCGCTTCTCCGTTTGACGATGCCATCTTCCGCATCCGCGGTGACGGGCGTCAGGGGCCAGCAGTCATGTGCCGACCTGCCAGAGGTCATATCGACGCCACAGCGCTTGCGCGCGGCCGTGTGTGGCGCGACGCTCGCCGCCATGAAGCTTCCCGATGCCCTACGCCGCTCGTCCCTGTTGGAGAGCGCCACCGAACCGCTGAATCTGGCTGCGCACATCACCTGGATCGCGATCGGCGCCGATCTGCTCAGCAATGATTTCGGCACCACACGCAGCGGCGTGCCGATGTCGACCAGCGTGCTGCTGTTCGTCCTGTTCGTCGCCGCACTGATCCTGCAATTCAGTGGTCGCCTGCATGGGCGCGCTCGCGACGGGCTGCTGTTGCTGCAGGGCCTGACCGCGCTGGCGCTGATCGCCTGGACGCGCATCTGGAGCACGCCGATCCTGCTGATCATCGTGATGGCACAGATGGCGACGGTCTGGCCGCAGCGCGCCCTGCTGGCCTGGGGCGTCGTCAGCAATCTGCTGCTGTACGCGATCATCGCGCGCGGTGGCTGGGATCGTGGCGTGTTCTTCAGCGTGATCATGCAGATCGGATTCCAGGCCTTCGCCGCCTTGATGACGCGCTATGCAAAGGCCGCCGAACTGCGCGCCGACGAGCTGCGCGCGATCAATGGCGAACTGCTCGCCACCCGCGCACTTCTCGCCGAGGGCGCGCGCGATCAGGAACGCCTGCGCCTGTCGCGCGAACTGCATGATGTCGCCGGCCACAAGCTGACGGCGCTGAAACTGAATCTGCGCGCGCTGCAGCAGCAGACCAGCGGCGAAGTCGGCGCTGAAGTCGCGCTGTGCACCACGCTTGCCGATGAGCTGCTCGGCGACTTGCGCGGCGTGGTGCGACAGATGCGCAGCGACGAGGGCATTGATCTGGCGCGCGCACTGGGTTCGCTCGCTGCGCCATTTCGCAAACCGAAGATCACCCTGCATATCGATCCGGCCTTGCGCATTGACTCGCTGGAGTTGGCACAAACCGTCGTGCGCGTGGTGCAGGAAGGCATCACCAATGCCGTGCGACACGCCGATGCCAATGAGCTGCACATCGATCTGCGTCAGATCGACACGCAACTGCAACTGGAGATCCGCGACGATGGTCGCGGCGCTGCACGTTTACGCGAGGGCCACGGGCTGACCGGTATGCGCGAACGCGTCGAAGAACACGGCGGCGAACTGGCCATCGACCGCAGCGGCCCGGGTCTGACGTTGCGCGTCTGGTTGCCG
>JAYUXS010000463.1:0-2912 GCA_043752845.1 Lysobacterales bacterium
GTCGTGGTCTTGCCGGCATTCATCGCCGAGTAATAGAAGTAGAGCTTGGCCATCGCGGAACCGGCACCGGTCGACAAAACGGGGCGGGCACTCTAGCAGCGGCGTCGTCGATCACTGGCGCGCGCCTTCCACCAGGGCGCCTTCCATTAGAATATGCGGCCGTCCCCGAGTCACCCATGAGCCTCAACCCTGCCCAACGCGACGCCGTCGCCCACTGCGATGGCCCCTTGCTCGTGCTTGCGGGCGCCGGTTCCGGCAAGACCCGGGTGATCACCGAGAAGATCGCGCATCTGTTGCGCATCGGCCACCAACCCGGTGCCGTTGCGGCCATCACCTTCACCAACAAGGCGGCGAAGGAAATGCGCGAGCGCGTCGGCAAGCTGATCTCGCGCGACGCCGCCGAAACCTTGCAGGTGAGTACTTTTCACGCGCTCGGTCTGCGCATCCTGCAGCAGGAGACCGCGGCCGTCGGCCTGCGTCGTGGCTTCTCGATTCTGGATGCCGACGACGCCTTCGCCCTGGTCAAGGACCTGGCGCCCGCTGGGCTGAAGCCGGATGCCCTGGACCTGCTGCGCGGCCTGATCGGCAAGGCCAAGGACGCGGGGCTCGACGCAGACGAAGCGCTCAAGGCCGCGCGTTCGCCGCGCGAACTGCAGGCGGCCGAGTTGTACGCCGCCTACACGCGGCGCCTGCGCAACTTCAACGCCGTCGACTTCGACGATCTGATCTTCTTGCCCGAGCGCCTGTTCACGCAGAACGCCGAAGTGCGCGCGCGCTGGCAGCAGAAGTTGTCCTATCTGCTGGTCGACGAATACCAGGACACCAATCGCGCGCAATACCGGCTGCTCAAGCATCTGGTCGGCGAACGCGGACACTTCACCGCGGTCGGCGACGACGACCAGTCGATCTACGCCTGGCGCGGCGCGAATCCGGAAAACTTAAACGAGCTGGCGCGCGACTATCCGCGCTTGCGTCTGGTCAAACTCGAACAGAACTACCGTTGCAGTGGCCGCATCCTGCGCGCTGCGAACGCGGTGATCGCGAACAACCCGCATTTGTTCGAGAAGAAGCTGTGGAGCGCGCTCGGCGAAGGCGAACCCTTGCGCATCCTCAAGTGCCGCGATGAAACCGTTGAGGCCGAGCGCATCGCCGCCGAGATCGCGCATGTGCAGCAGAGCCGCAAGGCGCCTTGGAGCGACTTCGCGATCCTGTATCGCGGCAATTTCCAGTCGCGCGCGTTCGAGCAGGCGCTGCGCATGCTGCGCGTGCCCTATCACGTCTCCGGCGGCACGGCGTTCTTCGATCGCACCGAAGTGCGCGACCTGATCGGCTACCTGCGTGTACTGGTCAACCCGGACGACGACAGTGCTTATCTGCGCATCGTGCAGACGCCGAAACGCGACATCGGCACCGGCACGCTCGAAAAACTGGCGCAGATCGCTGGTGCGCGCGGTCTGTCGATGGCGCGTGCGGCGGAATCGAGCGAGGTGCACAAGCAGCTGTCGGCGCGGCCGGCGGCGGCGCTGGCGAATTTCGCCGAGCAGATCCGACGCTGGCGCATGGCGGCGACGACGCTGGATGCCGCCGACTTGTGCACCCAACTGATTACCGAGTCGGGCTATAGCGCGCATCTGGAAGCGACCACCAAGGACCCGGCGGTGCGTGCGCGTCGACACGAAAATCTGAAGGAGCTGATCGAGTTCCTGCGCCACAACAGCAAAAAGCGCGACGCGCTCAGCGATCTGGCGGCGCAGCTGGCCCTGCTCGGCAACCTCGAGCGCGACGACAGCGGCAACGCGGTGCGACTGTCGACCTTGCATGCCGCGAAGGGGCTCGAATTCCGTCATGTCTGGCTGGTCGGGCTGGAAGACGGCACCTTGCCGCACGAGGGCGCGATCAATGAAGGCCGGCTCGACGAGGAGCGACGCTTGTTTTATGTCGCGATCACCCGCGCCAAAGAAACCCTGGTGCTCAGCCACGCCGCGCACAAGCAGCGCTATGGCGAGCAACTGGCGCAGAAGCCGAGCCGTTTCCTGGAAGAACTCCCGGCCGCCGATGTGGTCCGTGAAGGCGACGATCCGGAACGCGACCGCGCCGAAAAACGCGAACGTGCCGGCACACATCTGGCACGGCTCGCCGAAATGTTGAACGGCGCCGGCTGATGGCGCGCCCAGTCCGTCCCCGCGTTACCATTCGAACATATTGTCCCAAGGAGATTTGCATGCGTTTAGTCCATCGAAGCGTTCTCGTGGTTGCCATTGCCGCGTTGTCTGCCTGCGCGTCGCAGGCGCCGAAATCGAATAACGCGCCGGACGATCTGGCCGACATCCCGCGCGCCGCGCCGCCGGGTTCGCTCACCGAAGCGAAGCACGACAATCTGAATGCGGTGATTTGGTCGCAGACCGCCGCCGAGTACGACGCGCTCGCGCTGCAGGCTTTCAATCAGGCCGCTCGCAGCGTCGCAGCCGGCAAGGCGGATCCGACCCTCAATGCGCTGGATCCGGCCGAACGCAGCACCCTGCCGGCGAACGCCCCGCTCGCGATCATTACCGACATCGACGAGACCATCCTCGACAGTTCACCGTTCAATGCCGACATCATCCGCAATCCGATCGACCAGAAAGTGTCGCCTGCAGATGCGCGCAAGCTGTTCGATGAGCGCTGGAACGCCTGGGTGGCGCAACGTGAGGCCCTGCCGCTTGCCGGTGCGCTCGAGTTCCTGACCGCAGCCGACGCCCAAGGTGTCGAGATTTTCTACATCACCAACCGCCGTGACCCGGAGAAGTCCGAGACTTGCAACAACCTGATCCAGGCCAAGTTGCCGCTGCGTTCCTGCGCGACGCATGTGCTGACGCGCAAGGATGAAAAATCCAAAGGTTCGCGCCGCAAGACGGTCGGCAGCACGCATCGCG
>JAYUXS010000464.1:0-6847 GCA_043752845.1 Lysobacterales bacterium
TGCGCGAAACCATCGTGCACACCGGCGGCGAGATCGACAGCATCGCTGCCAGCGCGCCGGAAACCGGCCAATTGCTGCGGGTCATGCTGCCGTTGATGGACTGAGACGCACGCTTCGTCCCGCGCGTGAAGGCGAGTTCAGCCGAAACTGTTAGCTTCGGCCGCCCTGAGTTCCGGAGCACGCCATGGTCTTGCGCATCATCTTTTTTGCCATAAGCGTGACGACACTCGCCGCGTGCACGCCGGATCCGCCGCAATCGACCGTGCCAGTCGCCGCCGATGCCACTCCGACTGCCGCTGCCGCTGCGCGCATCGAAGCCGACGTGCGTTTTCTCGCCGATGATCTACTCGAAGGTCGTGAAGCCGGCACACGCGGCTACGACCTCGCCGCGCACTACGTCGCCAGCGAATTCCGCAAGCTCGGACTGAAGCCCGCGGCCGGCGACAGCTATCTGCAGCCGGTGCCGCTGCTGCGCGGTCAGGTGCAGCGTGAGGGCGCGCGCTTCGCGATCACCCGCGATGGCAGCACGACCGAATTCGTGTTCGAAGACGACTACCTGCCGCAGTCCAACTTTTCCGAACCGAGCAGCGCGATCACTGCGCCTCTGGTGTTCATCGGTCAGGCAGTGCACGCGCCGGAGCTCGGCCATGACGATTTCGCGGGCGTCGACGTGCGCGGCAAGATCGCCGTCATGCTGGCGAATGCGCCATCGAATTTCCCGGTCGACGAGCGCGCGTTCCACGCTTCCCGCGTCGAGAAGGCGCGCCTGTTGGAAGCCCGCGGTGCGATCGGCGTGATCGGATTGCGCGATCCGAAAGACGAAGAGAAGCGACCGTGGGCGCTGGGTGCCAAGAACTGGGCCAATGCCGGCATGCGTCTGCGCGACGCCGCCGGCAAGCCGATCGAGGATTTTCCAGGCTTGCGGGTGCGCGTGTCGATGCGGGCCACGCTCGCCGAGCAACTTTTTGCCGGGTCCGCGCACAGCGCCGACGAGGTGTTCACGATGCTGCGCGAAAACCGTCTGAAGTCGTTCGATCTGCCGGGTACCGCGACGCTGTCGCAAGTGACCGTGGTGCAACCCGCCGAAAGCTTCAATGTCGTCGGGCGCCTGGCCGGAACAGATGCAGCGTTGGCCGCTGAACATCTGGTGCTGACCGCGCACCTCGACCATCTCGGCATCGGTGCGCCGATCAACGGCGATGCCATCTACAACGGCGCGCTCGATAATGCCCTCGGCGTATCGATCATGCTCGAAGCTGCGCGTGCGATGGTTGCGGCGGACGTACAGCTGAAGCGCTCGGTGCTGTTCGTCGCCTTCACCGGCGAGGAAAAGGATTGCTCGGTGCCTTCCATTTCGTCGCCACACCGCCGGTCGACAAGTCCGGCATCATCGCCAACGTGAACATGGACATGCCGGTGATCCTCGGTGCGCTCAGCGATGTCGTGCCGATCGGGATCGAGCATTCGAGCTTGCAGTCCGTGGTCGAACAGGTCGCGCAGGAGATCGGCATCAAGCTGTCGCCGGACCAGAAGCCCGAAGAAACCTCTTTCGTACGCAGCGATCAATATGCCTTCATTCGTGCCGGCATTCCTGCCATCTATCTCAAAGGTGGCGTGAAGGGTCACCACGGTGATTTCGACGGCACCGCAAGCCTCGACGACTTTCTCAACAAGCACTATCACTTCCCGAGCGACGACGCGAACCAGGCGATCCACTATCCGACGGCGGCCCAGCTGGCGACGCTGAATGCGCTGATCGCGCAGCGCGTCGCCAATGCGAAGGAGCGCCCACGCTGGAACGCGGGCGACTTCTTCGCGAAGAAATTCGCTGCGAAGTGATGCTGCTCTGACCGATTTCGCGCTGATCAGTCCTGCGGTCGCCACTCGAGCGTCAGCCCGAGTTCGCGGCCGCGGCGGAATTCACGCGTGATCTCGTCACCCTGGGTGAATGACACCTTCGGGTCGAGCAGGTTGCGCAGGCGCAGCTTGAACGTCCATTCGGCATCGAGCTGCTTGCGCAGGTTGAAATCGAGCGCGTGGAAGTCCTGTTCGTAGATGTCCGGTGCGCCAAAGATGCCGACTTGCGAGATGCGCTTGCCGAACACGTTGTACAGCAAGGTGCCTTCGAGATCGTTGTCGGCCGTGCGATAGCCGAGTTGCAGATTGGCCACGTACGGCGACTGCCCTTGCAATGCACGAGTGTCATTGGTCTGGATGTCGTTGGCATCGCCGAGTTCGATTTCCGAGTCGATCCATGCGTAGTTCGCTGCAGCGTAAAACGGCTCGAAGCGCTCGCCGAGAAAGCCGAGACCGCGGAAGTAGTCGAGTTCGATGCCGCGATTGGTCGCCGAATCGGCATTCGCGAGCGACAACAGGCTGCCGGTGCCGGGCACCTGGATTTTTTCGATCGGATCGCTGAATTCTTTCGCGAACAGCGCTGCTGAAAATGATTCGCTGTAGGAGAAGTAGTACTCCCAGCGCAGGTCGAGATGCTTGATCGCGGTCGGTTGCAGATTCGGGTTGCCGATTGTTTCCAGGTCCAGCAACGGGTCGGTGAACGGCGCCGTCGACAGCTCGCGGAATTCCGGGCGCGAAAGCGTTTCGCTGTAGCTCATGCGCCACTGGGCGGCGTCAGAATACAGCCAGGTGAAGGCGGCACTGGGAAGCAAATCGTCGGTGCTGATTGCAGCGACGACGGGTACGGCATTGCTGCCACCAAGCGCGAAGGTGCTGACCTGTTGGTCGTTGGCCTCGTAGCGCAAGCCAAGCGTGAAGCGATACGCACTCTTCCAGTTCAGATCGCCAGAGATGAACAAGGCGTCGAGATCCTGGTCTGCGTTGTAGTTGTCGGTGCCGCGCGTCGCTTCGCGCAACTGGAAGCCATCGGCGCCGATGGTGCCGGGTGTGAACACCGCATCAGGCGTCGTACCGCCAATCACTGCCGGGTCGTTGGCGAGTGGGCCGACTGCACCGAACTCGAAGCGACGGATCTCCGACTCGCGGTCACGACGGAGAAAACCCGCGCCAGCGCTGAGATCGAGATACGCCTCGTCATTGAGCATCAGCGGCAGTTTGAAGGCGAAGCTGAAGTCTTCGCTGCTGTCTTGCAAATCGGCGAACACGCTCGAATTGCTGTCGGAGCGGCGCGAGAACTGGAACGCGTCGGTGGCGTTGTTGCGGTCGTAACGATAATTGCGCGTATTCGGCGATTCGCGCGATGCTTCCGCCAGCGTCAACTGCCAGTTCACGGCCAGATCGCGCGCGGTCGGAAAACGATGTTCGCCGCTGAATTGGCTGGCGAGCAGTTCATTCTCGATCCACTCGAGTTGATAGAAGCGCGAGACATCGCCCGGATCCTCGGCATAGCCTTCTGCGATTTGTGTCTCGTCTTCACTTGATCGCAACAGCATCGTGGTGTTCTTGACGCGATGATTTTCGGTCAGGTCGGCGCCGACCGAAAAGAAGCTGGACAGGTCGGTGTTCTCGACGCTGCGCGCGACTTCAAGTCCGCTCGCTTGCACCAGGCTGCCGTCACCGAGCACACCGTAGCTGTTGCGGGTTTCCTCGAAGTGGTCGTTGTTGTGGGCGTAACGCACGGCGGCAAGCACGCCGACGTTGGTGTCGCCGAATGCAAAGCTGTTGCCGACCGCGCCGCTCAAGTTGGCGTTCGGCTTCAACGATCGATCGCTGTCGACGGCAAAACCCTGGGCGGCGAGCGCTTCACCGAAACCTTCGAGTTGCGTCGGCGTGAATCCGCCTGGATTGGTCGGAGACTGCGGCCGCAGGATGGTGCCATCGGCGATCGCGTCGGCGAGTGCGCCGGGCAATTCGCGTGCGCCGTCATCGAAGCCGCTCCAGTCACGATTGCCGCCGGCATATCCGAGGCCGTCTTCGAAGGTCGCGCCGCTGTCGTAGCCGAGCCCGAGGCCAAGTTTGGCGACAAAGCCGGCCGGCACGCCGCGCGTGCGCAGTTGAATGGTGCCGCCGCCGAATTCGCCGGGCAGATCGGCGCTGTAGGACTTCTGGATGACCACGCCTTCCAGCAATTCATTGGGAAACAGATCGAGCGGGATGACGCGACGGGTCGGGTCCGGGCTCGGAATCTGCGCACCGTTCAACAACACGCTGGAATAGCGGTCGCCGAGACCACGCACGAACACATATTTGCCGTCGACCACGGACAGACCGGTAACGCGCTTCAGGGTGGTCGCCGCATCGGAGTCGCCAGTACGTGCGATCTGTTCAGCGCTCACCGCTTCGGTGACGGCCGCCGTGGTGCGGCGCTCGTCGGTGTACAACTCCTGGCCGCCTTCGCTATAGGTGCCTTCGACCTCGACGCCGCCGAGTTCGGTGGTGTCGCCGTCGGCATCAGGGTCATCGGTCGTGGTTGTCGGCTCGGCTGACTCGGCCTTTTCGGCGTCCGGTTCGGCGGCGGCTGCGCTGTCCTGCGCCGACGCCGGGCCGTAGGCAAGAATTGTGGCGATCAACAGGGGCAGCAGAGCAAGCTTGGGTCGCTGCGAATGGGTGCTTTTCATCTGGGGTTTCCGGAAAGACTGAGGACGGGGCGCGAGTGGCGCGCACAGACCGCGCAAACTAGGTCTAGGCAGTGACGCAGACATGACGGCAATGCTGCAACCATGTGTCAGCGCGATTTACCCACAGAGCGCCCAAGGCTGATGGGCTTAGCGCGCGAAGTTCCGAGAAAAATTACAAAGACGTCACAATGCGTTGAAAATTAGACATTAAATCCACTTGTCGACGGAACACTTGCGGCCCCAATGGGCTTCTGCTCCCGTCGCAGCGACGCCATGTGCAGCCGTCTGCACACAGAGTTATCCACAGGCGGCTTCGTAGGCATGAGGAGCCTTTGCAATGCCTTGTGTCGGCAATGCTGCACCGCGACTACACTACGCGGCCCTCGAACCTGATCGGATGCGTTCCGTGAAAGAAATCCTTGCTGGACTGGTGCGCGACGCGCTCAATCGCCTGGTGGCCGATGGTCGCTTCACGCTGGAAACGATGCCTGCGATCACGTTCGAACGCACCCGTGCCAAGGAGTTCGGCGACCTCGCCTGCAACATCGCGATGCAGCTCGCGAAACCGCTGCAGCGCAAACCACGCGAGATCGCGGAACAACTGTTGGCGGCGATGCCGGCACATCCGGCGCTCGCGAAAGTCGAGATCGCCGGCCCCGGGTTTTTGAACTTTTTCCTGAGCGACGCGACCCTGCAGCAGGTGCTGACGCGCGTGCTGGATGACCCGCGGTTCGGTTTTGCGCCGGCGAATTCGCGCGAGTCACTGCAGGTCGAATTCGTCTCGGCGAATCCGAACGGTCCGCTGCATGTCGGCCATGGTCGTGGTGCGGCTTACGGTTCGACGCTTGCCAACCTGCTGGAGGCCGGCGGCTTCAAGGTCAGTCGCGAGTACTACGTGAACGATGCTGGCCGGCAGATGGACATCCTGTCGATTTCTGTTTGGTTGCGGTACCTCGAACTTGGCGGTGAAACCATCCGCTTCCCCGACAATGGCTACAAAGGTGACTATGTCTTTGGCGTCGCGCGCGATCTGCGGCTCGCCCATGGTGGCGGCCTGCATCACGCCGCAGCCAAGGTGTTCGCCGATATTCCGGCCGACGAAGGGCAGGGCGGCGACAAGGAGGCGCATGTCGACGCCTTGATTGTGCGCGCGCGCAAACTGCTCGGTGATGCGCTCTACCGCCGCCTGTTCGATGCGGGGTTGAGGACCTGTCTCGATGACATCAAGGACGATCTTGGCGAATTCCGCGTCAGCTACGACCGCTGGTTCTCCGAGCGTTCGCTGACGACGAGCGGTGCCGTCGCGCACGCCGTGCAGCTGCTCAAGGACAAGGGCCACATGTACGAGAAGGACGGCGCCTGGTGGTTTCGCGCCACGACCTTCGGCGACGAGAAAGACCGCGTCGTCATCCGCGAAAACGGTGCGACCACGTATTTCGCTTCCGATATCGCCTATCTGCTGAACAAGTTCGAACGTGGCTTCGACCGTGCCGTCTACGTGCTCGGCGCCGACCACCATGGTTACGTCGCGCGCCTGAAAGCAGCAGCGCTCGGTTTCGGCATCGACCCGGAACGCGTCGAAGTGAAGCTGGTGCAATTCGCGATCCTGTTCGAGGGCGGAAGCCGCGTGCAGATGTCGACGCGCGCCGGCCAGTTCGTCACCCTGCGCGACCTGCGCCGCGAAGTGGGTGTCGATGCCGCGCGCTTCTTCTACGTCATGCGCAGCCACGAGCAGCATCTGGATTTCGATCTGGATCTGGCGCGATCACAGACGCTCGACAATCCGGTGCACTATCTGCACTACACCCATGCGCGTATCTGCGGCCTGTTCCGCAAGGCCGTCGAGAAGTCTTTGCCCTACGACGAAGCCACCGCGCGCGCATCGCTCGATCAGCTGTCGGAGCCGCAGGCACATGCCGTGCTTGAGCAGCTCGATCGTTTCCCTGAAGATTTGCGCGGTGCCGTCGATATCCGCTCGCCGCATCTCGTCGTTTCAGCGCTGCGTGAGCTCGCGGCGCGTTACAACGCCTTTTACAACGACCACCACTTTCTGGTCGATGACGCCGCGCAGCGCTGTGCGCGCATGGCGCTCGCGCACGGCGTGCGCAGCGTGCTCGCGCGTGGGCTCGGCCTGCTCGGCGTGTCTGCGCCGGAGACGATGTGATGGCCAAGCGCACCTCGCAGGCGACGATGAAGGGCGGCGCCATCGGCAAACAGATTCCGTGGTGGATCTGGTTTCTCGGCGGCCTGTTTGCCGGACTCGGTCTGTCCGCACTCGTGTTGATGAAAGAATGGGCGCCGCAGTTGCGCGT
>JAYUXS010000465.1:0-2910 GCA_043752845.1 Lysobacterales bacterium
GCAGTGTCGGTCAAGGCCCGATACAGCGCGTTCTTCGATGCCCCACTGAGTTCCGCCGCCAACTTCGCGGCTCGGCTCGCCGGCAGATGCTCCGCGAGCTTTCGTGCCAGCGTGATCGCTGCCGTTTCGCGACGCGCGCTGATCGCGTCCGCATCGGCGCCCTGGATCAACAGGACGAATTCGCCCAGTTGCTGCTCGTGGTCGGCGAGCACGCGCGCATGCAATTCAGCGAGCGTGCCGCGCAGAATGGTTTCATGCAGTTTGGTCAGTTCGCGTGCAATGGCAGCGCGGCGGTCGCCGCCGAAAACCGCGATGCAGTCGGCCAACGATTCGACGATGCGGTGCTTGGACTCGAAGTAGATCAGCGTCTGCGTTGCATCGACCGAAGCCTGCAAGACTTCGCGGCGCGCGCCGGACTTTGCCGGCAGGAAGCCTTCGAAACTGAAACGGTCGCTGGGCAAGCCCGATACCGACAGCGCCGCGATCGGCGCACTGGCACCGGGGATCGGCACCACGCGCACGCCGGCCGCAATCGCCGCCTGCACCAGGCGATAGCCGGGATCGCTCACCAGCGGCGTGCCGGCGTCGGAGATCAGCGCGACCGCTTCGCCGGCGAGCATGCGCTCGACGAGTTTGCCCGCGGCCTGCGCTTCATTGTGGTCATGCAACGCCACCGTGGCGCCTTGCGCGCCGATGGAGGCCAGCAATGGCCCACTGTGGCGGGTGTCCTCGCAGGCGATACGGCTGACGCGGCGCAAGGTCTCGACGGCACGCGCCGACAAATCGTCGCGATGCCCGATCGGCGTCGCGACGACATACAGACAACCGGCTTCGCGGGACGCGTGAGTGGACATGGCTTCGCTATCATCGCGGTCCAGATTGTTTTTTGCGAGCCCGCGCATGACTTCATTTGTTCGCCGCAGCGTCATCCCCATCGCCGCCGCCGTCATCGCCGTCGTGCTCGCCGGCTGCCAGACGACGCCATCGATGCCCGACCAAACCGTCGACGACAGCGCCGAAGCGCAGGCTGAGGCCGGCGACTACCGCGCTGCCGGTGCCGAGTACGAGCGCCTTGCCGCCGACAATCGCCGCCTGCGCGATCACTACAACCTGCTCGCGGCCGAAGCCTGGCGCGAGGAAGCCGAATTCGACGACGTCGCGCGTCTGCTCGCGTTGCTCAATCGCAAGAAGCTTGATGGTGAGGAAAACCTGCGTCTCGATCTGCTCGAGGCCGAACTTCTGCTGTCGAAACAGGAGTCGGCGCGTGCACTGACCCTGCTCGCGGTCGGTAATGAACGCGTCCCCGAGGCAGTGCGTGATCGATGGCTTGAATTGCAGGCACGCGCATTCGCCGCAGAAGGCCGGATTATCGACGCCGCGCGCACCCGGCTACGCCTGATCATGCGGCTGCCGGCGGCGGAACGGCGTCAGGCGCAACGCGAATTGCTCGATCTGATCAGCACCGAAACGCCAGCGAAATTGCACGCGGCATTGCTGCCGCTCGCGGCCGACGACGAATTGCGACCGTGGCTGGAACGCGCGTTGCGCGCCGTCGGTGAAGCACCAGCGCGCGCATCCCTCGCTGCTACCGAACGCGTCGGAACGACGATGGCCGACGCCAGCGGCACACTGCAGCGCGAAGGCTTCCGCCCTGCGCACAAAATCGCGTTGCTGTTGCCGGTCACCGGTGAATTTGCGGCGGCGGGCAAGGCCATCCTGGACGGCGTGCTGAGCGCGCACTACCAGACCCCGGCAGCCAGTGAGCTGCAGCTCTATGACGTAGGCGGCACCCGCCGCAGCGCACTCGAGTCGTATCAGAAAGCGCTCGACGATGGTGTCGATGCCGTGATCGGGCCGGTCGAGCGCGACCAGGTCAACGCCATTCTGGACATCGCCGATGGCCAAGTCACGGTACTCGCCCTCAACCACCCCGAGCCCAAAACCATCGTCGCCCAAGGCAGCGCGCGCTTCGGCTTGTTGCCCGAGGACGAGGCGGCTTACGGCGCCGAACGCCTGATCGCCGAAGGCGCGCGCCGCGTCGCGGTGTTCGGAACCAATGAAGACTGGAGCGAGCGCGCCACGGCGGCGTTCGACGCGCAATTGACAGCGCTCGGCGGCAGCATCAGCGGCCGGCGCATGTTGCGCGATGGCGACATCGATTTCTCCGAGTCCATCAGTGCCATTGTCGTGGCGCCCGGTGCCTCTGCCGAATTACGCGTGGCCGATGCCATCTTCATCGCGGTACGACCGGCCACGGCGCGCCTGTTGTTGCCGCAACTGCGCGCCGCTGGCCTGCTCGACCTGCCGACGCTTGCGACCTCGCATGTGTTCGGGCACAGCACCCAGTTGACCGTCGACAAGGATCTGGACGGACTGGTGTTCATGGATGCGCCGTGGGAACACGGCGTCGTGGCGGGCGTGCCGATGCGGGTCGAATTGTTGCGCGATCTGAGCGCAGCCGCGGTCAGTCCGCGGCTGTTCGCCTTCGGGCTTGATGCCTACCAGCTGCTGCCCTGGCTTGAGCATCTGCGCAGCCGTCCCGGACGCTATGTCGACGGGGCCAGCGGCGTGCTGATGTCGGACGCCTTCGGACGCATCCGACGGATTCCACAGATCTATCGGTTTGTCGACGGCATGCCGCAATCGGCAACCAGCCTGCGCCTGATCATCGATACACCGGCCGATGCGCCGGTGGTGCCGACGCTTGCGCCGGCCACCACCCCGGCACCATGACCGGAACTCGCGCCGTCGGCGATGCACTGGAGGCGGCAACCGAGGCGTATCTCGTCGGCCATGGCCTGCGCGCGCTGGCGCGCCAGGTGCGATTTCGTCTCGGTGAACTTGATCTGGTCATGCTTGATCGCGAAAAGGCCGCGGACGATGTCCTCGTCTTCGTCGAAGTGCGTTATC
>JAYUXS010000466.1:0-14811 GCA_043752845.1 Lysobacterales bacterium
GCTCACGCTGCCGTCGCGTGCCACGCCGATGCCGCCATCGCGCGTGCGCAGCACGTACGCAGTGTCGCGAACGGCGTGTGCCACGGCAGTGATGTCGTGGCGATCATTTGCCATCGTCGACGTCTCCGGTGTCCAGTACAGGGTCGGCGTCGACGCATCAGTGCGGACGTGGGAATGGGCTTGGGTCACGAATGTGGCACTCAGTGGCACTTTATGGACGCGCAGCTATATCCTCTCGGCCATGAAAAAGCCACCTTCGCTCCTTCGCGAACTGAAAAAAGATGCGACCCGGCGCGCTCTGGTGCGCGCCGCGAACCGGCGTTTCCACAGCCAGGGCTTCCCCGCCAGCACGATTGAAGACATTTGCGCCGACGCCGGCGTCAGTCGACGTACCTTTTTTCGTTACTTTGCGACCAAGGAAGACTTGGCCTTCCCGCATCGTGCCGAACGTTTCGAACGCTTCGTGGAACTGCTGGAAGGCGCGCCGGGCGGCGAGAGTCCGCTCGCCAGCCTGCGCCGCATCGCGCAATTGTTTGCGCGCGAATATTCCGCCAATCGCGAGCAGTTGATCGCGCAACAACGTTTGATCGCGAGCACCGCCTCATTGATCGCGCGCGAACACGACATCGATCACGACTGGGAAAACGCGATGGCGACGGTTTTTGCGCGCCGCCTCGACGGTGGTGCCGATGCCGACCTGCGCGCGCGGATGCTGGCGGGCGCGGCGATCGGCGTGATCCGCGCGACCATGCGCTATTGGTTCGACAGCGACGGCCGCGCCGATCTCGGCAAACTTGGCCATCAAGCGCTGGATGCGTTGCGCGACGAGTTCGTGGTCAGGGAAGCAACCGAGTCGACCTGAACATGCCGTTGGGATTTGGCTATTCGAAGCCGCTGGAAAAAATCTGCGCCAGTGCGGCCGGCGACAATCGCTCGCCGTCGCAGATGACGTCGCCGGTAGCGGTCACGAGATCCAATACGGCCGCGCCGCTATCGAAATGGATTGGGTACTCGGACGGTTCGGACGCCAAATAAACGACGCCGCCGGCGGCGTAGGTCAGTTGGGCGCCCGTCGTCGGCTGAATCGCGCCACTTGCGCGACGGCAGTTCGTCAGCGACGCAGGCAATGATCCGAGTGCAATGTGATTGCTGCCCACGCCAATGGTGCCGGCGTCGACGCTGTAATTGCGACCGTCGATGCGCAGATACCAGAGCGCGTTAAACTCGACCGTCGTCGCCCACAGCGGGAGTGGCAGAAACGCGGCGGCCAACAGCAGGAGACTGGGTTTGATGCGCATACAGACGAGGGCTTCAACACCGGTGAAAGGCAAAGCAGCAGAATCAGGGTATCCGGATTCCACGGGCGACAAACGTGCGCCGGATTCACATCACGACTCAGCGTTAAGCTTCGGCGTCCAACTCCGGGGTCTTGCATGCGAATCTGTGTTTACTGCGCGTCCAGCGCGCAATGTGATCCGATCTACCACGCGTCGGCGTTCGCGCTTGGCGCCTTGCTCGCTGAAGCCGGTTGCACGACGGTTTATGGTGGTGGCGGCATTGGTTCGATGGGTGCGCTGGCCGACGGTGCGTTGTCGAAGCAGGGTCATGTCATCGGCATCATTCCGCGTTTCATGACCGAAGTGGAGTGGCAACATCCGGGAATCGCCACGCTGGAAATCGTCGAGGACATGCGTGAGCGCAAACACCGGTTGCTCGCCGGTTCCGATGCGGTGATCGCGCTGCCTGGCGGCTGCGGCACGCTTGAGGAAGTGTTCGAGGCGATCACCCTGAAACGCCTCGGCCTGTATTTCAAGCCGATCATCTTCGTCAACACCAAGGGCTTTTACGACGGTCTGCGCAGTTTTCTCGAACACACCATCCGCGAGCGCATGCTTAGCGACACGCATGGCGCCATGTGGCAGTTCGTGGAGACGGTCGAGGACGTGCTTCCGGCGATCCGCGCCAGCGCTGCGTGGCCCGAGAATGCGCGCGAATTTGCGGCGTTGAAGCCTGCGTGAGTCAAACCGCGCGTTTCGCGACCACCAGACCCATCACCGCGACATAGTGGCTGACGCTGCCGAGCAGCACGAAAACGTGCCAGATCGCGTGCGCATAGCGCAGTCGCTGGTGCATGTAGAACCAGGTGCCACCGGTGTAGAACAGTCCGCCAGCGAACAGCCAGCCGAGCGTCCACGAATCGACATGGGTCAGGACCGGCTTGATCGCGACGATGACCAGCCAACCCATGCCGACATAGATCAGGGTCGACACCAGCTTGAAGCGGCCGGTGAAGAACAACTTGAAGATCACCCCGAGCATTGCCAGCGTCCAGATCGTGCCGAACATCCACCAGCCCCAGGTCTCGCGCAGACTGATCAGGGTGATCGGCGTATAGGTGCCGGCGATCAGCAGATAAATCGCGCAGTGATCGAACACTTTCAACCGCGCTTTCGCACCGGCATGTGGCACCGCGTGATAGAGCGTCGACGCGGCATACAACAGCACCAGGGTGATGCCATAAATGATTGCGCTGCCGAGCTGCCAGACATCGCCGCGCGTGGCCGCGAGCGTGATCAACACCGACGAACCGCACAGGGCTGCAACCACGCCCAGTCCGTGCGTCAGGGCATTTGCGAATTCTTCGCGCAGAGAATGGGTTTCGTTCATGGGGTCAACGATGGGTGATTCTGTGCTGGGTGGTCGGGCGCTGCTATTCGAAGCCGTTTGCGAACAAAGGCGGCACCGGACATTGGACGTTGGGCCCCTCGCACGGATCGGAAAGTGGCACGCCAGCTTGTGGAAACTCCTGTCCATCGTTGACGAGATCGCCGTCCGAGTCGACCATCAAACGGCTCGTCCCGATGACAAGCTCAATGCCGTCAATCAATTGATCGCCATCGGTATCAATATTGGGATAGGCGTAGCCGAGCAAATTCGCACTGCCCGATGGGTAGGTCGTGGTGTAACCCTGTCCTTCAATCAACACGCGGTCGCGTTCGAGGAACACCGCACAATCATCTTCGCTGACTTTACACTTGCGATAGAGGCGTTCGGCGCCCGCCGGGATGCAACTGGGCTCGCTCGCACAGGGCGCATAGATGAAGCCTTGTCGTCCGAAATAGCGAAAGCCATCGGCGACCATCGTCTCGATGTCGGACTCCACCGTGGCCAACGTCACATCGCGATTGGTGATGTTGCATCCGGCGCCTGCGGAACAGCCCACCGGCCAATCGCGGATGCGCTCAAGCAGAAACAGCGGAATCACGTCCGGGTTGGCCGGATAAGGTTTCACTTCCGTGCTCAACACATAGAAGCTGGCCTGGGGATTCAGAAACGCGGCGAGCACCGGATCATGCGGGAAATCGAAGTAACCTGGCGTGCTCGCGCCCGACGACAAGTAGCCGCCACCAGCGTTCAGAATCAACGCGGTTGCGCCCTGCGGTGTGGCGCTGTAAGCAAAATCCGTCGCGGTGTTGCCATACATCGAGAACATCGGCGTGACGCGGTTCTTGACCGTTGTGCCGGTCGCTACACCCAAGACGCGTTGCACGGCCGCGTCAGCATCGAGCATGCCGTAACCGAGCCGCTGGTTCCACGTTTGCCCAAGCTGCGCACGGTTCGTCGTTGTCACCATCACATCGCGCAGGCCGAGCGCATCAACTGCAACCTCCGGGTCGCCGGCCAGCAGTAGCGGATTGACGGATCGAACCAAACCGAACACACCCGACGCAATCGGTGCCGACATCGAGGTGCCGGTGCAGGAGCCATAGCCATCCCCTATCGGCGCAATGCCACCATCACCGCAGGCAATCTCGGCAACCCAGTCTTGCCCGCGATACATCGTCGAGTCGATCTGCCGCGCAGGTGCAACCAGTTCCTGCTTGGGTTGACCAAGGACCGTCGTGAAATTGGAACCGCATTCTTGATCGTTTCCTACAAACGGACAATCGTCCAGATGGTTGGGCACGGGGTCGATGTCTTCGTTCCAGAACGTCAGCGCTTCATCAACCCCACCGACGGCAACAACACGTGCATCACGCGCTGGAAAACCCAGGCGCTTCCTGTAATTGCCCGAAGCTGCGATCAGGATCACACCCGAACTGTGTGCATAGTCAAGCGCGCGGCAGGACGCGGAATCCGGGAGCGCCGCGCAAGCATTCGTTGCGATCTCATCCCGGTTATTTGCGAGACTCATGTTGATGATCTGAATGCCGCGATCCACCAAATACGTCGTGGCTGCAGCTGTCGTTGATCCGTTTGGTCCAGGATTCACACGTTCATTTAGGCACCGGTCTTCTCCAATGCGCATAGGCTGGATTGCACAATGCTCGCACGCGCCCGATGCTAGTCCGGCGCTACCGTGATTTGCTCCGATCAGCCCGAGCACATGGGTGCCATGCCCCGCCATCCATGGCCGCAACAGACCATCGGCGACGGGGTCATCGACTGTCACATCGCAAGGGGCATCGACGGCTGCAAGCACGACCGGCTCCAACTCGTCCAGATTCGTATCGCAAGTAGACGGCGGCTCCATCACACAATCCGCAAACGTCTGCGCAGTACCCAAGCGGCCAACATCGTATCGGCCGTGATCAGGTTGCCTCCGACAAATTGACCGGCGCCGTCGAATGCAATCAGGTCGGGATGACCGAGGTCATAGCCGTTATCGAGCACACCGATGCGCACCCAACCGCCTTGGCGCTGCCAAGCCTGCGGCAAATTTAGCTGCGTCCGCCAGTCCGGCACACCAAACGCAGATTTCGCGATCGGCATATCGATGCGAGGCGAGGCAGCGGTGTCCGCAGAGAATTCATAGTCGATCGGCACGCTCACCGACTCGATCACCGACTCCGCTTCCAGCGCCGCCATACCGACGTTCCGATTCGCAACGCTTGCATAGGCAAACAGCACCGTGCGCTCCAACTGTGCCCGCACTGAACCCGGATGCGCCTGCAACAAGGCCGAGAAACTGCCCTTGGCGCGAATCGGCAACAAGTAGGCCGCATAGCTGGGCGAGCCCGCCGTAATTGCGGCAAACGGCGGCGATTGTCCACTCGAAAAATCGTAGCCCTCGACGATCGATTCCGGCGAAGGGCCGGAAGGTGGCGGGATCAGGGTCACTTCAAGCACGAAGACATCCGCTGCCACGCATTCCACTGCCGGCATCATCAGCACCGGAAGTGCGATCACGGCAAGCCAAGAAACCGCTGCGGACTTTTTGCGCAATCCCGACCAAGCTACGCCAATCAAACCGATCACGAGCGCGAACAACCCAAATGGTTGCAGCGTCGGAATCGGCATATGCGGCGCTTCTCCAACGGTAAAGTTTGCGCTGCCGAATGAAAAACTAGGGATGCCACCGAAGCCGTCGTCTGGATCGACGATCTTGATATGAATCTGGTACTCGCCCGGGGGCAGAGAACCAATATTGATCGAAGTCGTGCCTACCGAAATGGTGCAGAACAGAGGATCGAGCGCGTAAAGCCCTTCGACAACCAAATCTCGAGTGCTTCCCGTGCCCTGCAGCTCCCACGCCACCGGCCATATGACGCCATCGCAGCCGCCCGACCGAAATGAAACCGTGATCG
Source organism: Lysobacterales bacterium (assembly GCA_043752845.1). GTDB lineage: Bacteria > Pseudomonadota > Gammaproteobacteria > Xanthomonadales > Ahniellaceae > JADKHK01. Next base: position 5,589 of record JAYUXS010000466.1, read on the forward strand.
GCTGATTTGAATTTGGCTGCGCGGGTGACACCGCGATCTGATCGACGAAAGCCATGGCAGTGCCACTGACCAGCAACGCGAAGAACGAAAGTGCCTTGATCCAGTTTTTCATGCCGATCCTCCCTGAAGTTTCGAAAGCTGATTTGCGAGTCCGATCATGTTTGCGGCGAGGCCAGGCACAAGAGGGGTCGGGGCACGCAAGTAAGACAAGCATTCAATCCTGCGAATCAATCCCGCCGCCACCAAAATCCGGGGTGCCGAGTTCCTGCACGCCGTGGTCGTCTTCGCGTTCTTCACGCGGCGCGGCTTCGCTGTCGGTTTGCGAGACCGGGCCGGCGCCGGCGTGAGCCTGGCGCCACCAGGTGTAGTTCTTCTTCGGCAAGCCGGCGTCGCGCGCATTCACTTCGAGCACAAGTTCACTCTTGCGCTCGGTCGTCAGTGCCGTCCAGTGGCAGTCGAGCACCGCGCCTTCGAGGGCGTACAGAAGATTCAGGCTCGGTTTGAAGCCGGCGCGCTTGACCTTCATGAAGGTTTCGAGCGAACCGATCGCCTTGACCTCGTCATCGGTCTTGATGCCGACCTGACGCAACCATGCCGCCGATTTCGGCCCGACATTGCGGATCTTTACGGTCGTGGCGCTCATGCGGCGACCTCGAAGCGGGCGACATCATTGGCTGCCACATAGGCTTCGACCAGTGCTTCCATGCCGCGCCGGTCGTCCTCGTCAAAGCGCGCGACGCGCGGACTGTCGACATCGAACACGCCGATCAGATGGCCATGTGCGTCGAACATAGGCACCACGATCTCCGAAGCCGAAGCTGCGTCGCAGGCGATGTGCCCGGGAAATTCGTGGACATCGCGCACCAGTTGCGTCGTCGCGGTCGCCGCAGCCGTGCCGCAGACACCCTTGCCGAGCGCGATGCGCACGCAGGCCGGTTTGCCCTGGAACGGACCGACGACGAGTTCGACGCCATCGAAGAAATAAAAGCCGGCCCAGTTCAGTCCGGGCAGGGCGTGGAAGACCAGCGCCGAGAAATTCGCGGCGTTGGCAATTCGGTCGCGCTCGCCGGCCATCAGTGCACGCGCTTGCGCCAGCAAATCACGATACGCGGCGACCTTGTCGTCGGTTTGAATTGCGCCGAGCTCGAACATCGTCATCATCCGGATTGGAGCGGACGCGGAGTTTATCAGTGTCCCGCGTTAAGCTTCGGCAATGAATCTACCCATCTCGTTCTTCGTCACCGGCACCGACACCGGCATCGGCAAAACGCACATCAGTTGCGCGCTGCTGCTAGGCATCCGTCGCCGTGCGCTGAAAGCCTATGGCTTCAAGCCCGTCGCGAGCGGCTGCGTGCAACGCGGCGATGAATGGATCAGCGACGACGCAGAGAAACTGCGCGCCTATTCGACGACGCCGACGCCGGATCTGGGCCTGATGAATCCGATCGCGCTGCCCGAACCGATCGCGCCGCAGTTGGCTGCGCGCCTTGCCGGGCGCACGATCGAACTACCGCCATTGCTGGCTGCGCATTCGGCCTTGTCGCTGGGCGCGCACGCGATCGTGGTCGAAGGCGTCGGCGGCTGGTCGGTACCGTTTTCGGAGCACCTGATGCAGGCCGATCTGGTGCGCGCGCTCAAGCTGCCGGTGGTGATGGTGGTCGGCATCAAGCTCGGCTGCATCAACCACGCCATCTTGAGCGAGCGTGCGATCGTTGCCGACCGTTGCCAACTGGTCGGCTGGATCGCCAATCGCGTCGATCCCGAATGCCGGGTGCCGGACGAGGTGATCGCGAGCATCAGCGAAGAGCTCGACGCGCCCCTGCTCGCGGATTGCCCGTTTGCCGCGAATATCGATCTCGCAGCGCAGAAGTTGATGCCCGTGCTTGACGCGCTGGACCTCAAGCGCCGAGCTTGACTATAGGTACGGTGTATCCGCGCCGTTCGGAATCTTCATTGATCCGATCGTGGCGACGGGTTGGTGCGCAGCGGCTCTTGCGGGCTCTCTTCGCCCGGCGCTTCGACTACATAGCCCTGCGCGCGCAGGGCGGCGACCAAGCCGTCGGATTTCAGCAGTTGCGCCATCGGCAACGTCGCGAACGTAGAGCGATGTGTCTTCAACGCATTGGCCGCGGCTTCCAGCCAGCTGTTGCGGATACGTTCGCGGATATTGGCGAAACCGTACTTGGCGAGATTGGGCGACTCGAACAAGCTGTAGATGCAGGTGTCGAAGCTGTCGGTGACCAAGGTTGCGCGCAACACGTCGATATCGCCAATCGCCCAGGCATTAGCCAGCGTGCGCATGACCGGCAGGTCGCGTTCGACATAGGTCATGGTCTTCTCCAGGCAGGCGACATCGTCGAGCGACGTCTGACCGAACTCGGTGAGCATGGCCTTGATGTTGTCGACCTTCACGTCGACGCGCGGCGACTGGATCTCGACTTTGGCGCGCTTCGCGGTCTTCGAAACCAGTGCCATCACGTCATTGTCCTGGCGCAAACCGCTGTCGTCGATCGCCTCCTGATACAACTTCTGCGCGACGAAGATCGGCCGGCGTTTTTCGAGCGAGCGGGTCGAGCCGAAGTATCGCTCGGCCAGGGTCTGCCAGCGCGCATAGACGTCGGCGGGCAACACTTCCGCGAGTGTTTCCTTGCCCGGATTCTTGCGTAGACCCAGCAGTTTCGGGATCAGCGCGAGTTGTCCGAAGAAGCCGATGTCGGCATTCAACGCAACGCCCGGCGGGCGTAACACCAATTGCGACTCGGCGATCACCGCGGCGACGTCGCTGGCATCCCATTGCATGCGCTTGGGAACCGGCGAGATCGTGCCGAGAATCCACAACTCATGCTCACCACTGGTGACACGCCACAGCCCCGGCCCCGGTTGCAGACCGCTGACCGTCACCGTGTCCAGTTGCGAGGTGATCGCGGGCGTCGGCGTCGCGACCGTGTCTTGCGCACCGGCGCTGGCGAGACCCAGTGACATCAACAGGGCAACGGTGAAGGTAGAAACAAGGCGGCGCATCAGTTTCGTCATCCATGGCGGACCGCAGTGGCGCGGCGCGCAGGAATCTAGGGTGGCGGCGATGAACAGGGTGTTATCGAACTGGCACGAATTCAACGACCCGGTCGCAACCCCGCATCAAATTCTTTGCAGGTTCATCGACACCAGCGATGATGCGCGGGCCGCGCCGCGATTTCCGTTGCGCGATCCAAACTTCAGGAGCACAACATGCGCAAGTCACCGTTGCTACTGGCATTGGCCCTCGCGGTCAGCGCCCCCACCTATGCCGCCGACTACTACCTCGGTGTCGGCATCAGCCAGGCGCCTGATGGCGACCAGCGCGGATTTTCGGATGACGTTGACAGCGATCCGTTCGGCAAGGTCTACGGCGGCGTCTATGTCGGCCAGAACTTCTCGATCGAAGGCGCCTATCACGACTTCGGCAATGCCAAGCTCGAAAGCGTCGCCGACTTCGGCTTCGATGTCGATGCCGACGCGTGGTCGGTCGGCGTGCGTTACGAATATGGCGACGCCGCTTGGGCGCCGTATACCAAGGTTGGATATTTCTCATCGGAGACCGAGGGTGAACTGATCACCATCGCTGGCACGACCCGCATCAGCGATTCCGACAACGGCCTGATGCTGGAAGGCGGCGTACGCTGGACGCCGAATGACAACTTCTCGCTGCGCGGCGGCTACGAGTGGTTCGATTTCGAAGGCGGTGGCAGCGAAGGTCTGACCGTAGCCGCCGAATTCTCGTTCTGATCCAAACCGATCAGCCCTGCCTTGGCGGGGCGATCGGGAACGGCGTGATCTTGTCACCGGACGTGGCATCGCGGATGACCGCGGTGCCGCGCTTCTCCACTTCCTCGATGCGCAGGATCGACTGGATCGGCAGGTGCAAGACCTTCGTGTCCTTGAACTCATCGCGCAGCTTTTCTTCCGCGGGATCCACGATCAGCGAGTTCGGCGTCTCGTCGAACACCAGTTCGGCAACGGTCGTGAATCCCCACAGATCGGATGACTGCACCGAGCGCGCATAGAGTTCGTAACTCTTGCCTTGGCTCAGGAAGGTGATCTTGAACAGTGTTTTCTTGTGCATGCCGCTATTGTGACGCCCCCGGCGCAAAGCGCCACTGTCGTTGCTGACGGTGAACCATTCGACACCCGGATACAGGACGCGACCGATGCAATGCTTCGTCTACCGCAGCGACAAGAAACTCGACACCTACGTTTACTTGCGCGAGCGCGATGCGTTCGCAGTGTTGCCGCCACAAATCGCGGCCACGCTCGGCGAACTCGGCTTCGTGCTGGAAGTGGCGCTGACGCCAGAACGCAAACTGGCACGCGGTGACGCAGTGGTAGTGCGCGCCAATCTTGCGGCCAATGGCTTCCACATCCAGTTCCCGCCGAAATTCGTCGGTACCTCATTGAACTGAACTTGCCTGCATAATCGCCCCATCGAACCGGAATCGAGCGCAGCACCATGAATGTCCAACCTCGCGAACTGATGCACTGGATCGTCGTAGCGGTATTGCTGCAGGTCGCTGCGGGGGCCGTTGATGCTGCCAACATCTTCAAATGCAAGGCCAAGGACGGCACGATCACGGTGTCGAATACACCCTGCGCGAAGGGTTCCGAGCCGGACGCGAAGTTGAGTGGCGCCGGATCGAAAAGCACGGTGACACCGTATCGGGCACCTTGCGAACGCGTCGCCGAAGTCGGTGTCGGCCTGATGCAGATCCGTTCCAAGCTCTCGCCGGTGCAGACGCAGGCGGTCGACGCCGAAGACTTCGGTCGCATGAACTCGGCCGGCGCTTCGCGCATTCTGGCCGAGCGCCGCGATGACGGCACGCTCCGCGTCTGCGCTTTTTTCAATGGCGGTGACACCATCGAGACCGTGATCGAGGCTGATGGTCTGGTGCGACGCGATGGCGTCATCGACAGCGACGACCCGGCGGTGCGCGCGAACATTCAGCCGCGCGACGGGCTAAGCCAATGCACGCTGCGCATCGACACCTGCCGCAGTTCGCAGTCGGCGCTCGATTTCTCGTTTGAGAAATGCATGCGCGCCATTCCCATGTGCAGCAACGAGGTTACGACCGAATGCTGCCCACAGGCGTGCTTCAACGCCTACTGGAAACCACCGTACGAATACGCCGCCGGTGTCGCCGCGATGAAGGCCACACCCGCCTGCCGCGAAGCCCGCGGCGTCCGCCGCTAGGCTCCGAAACCGCGTGGCACCACCTCGGTGCATTCAAACGCATCAGGATGGGGCGTGTCCGGCAAAGTCGCTAGCATCGGCCATTATTTGAACAAACTGTTGATCATCGACGGCGTCAACGCCGCGTGCGGAGAGAGCCATGAGCCAGATCCAAGACCTGCTGAACGACGACCTTGATCCGATCGAGACGCGCGAGTGGATGGAGGCCTTGAACGTCGTCATCGGCCGCGACGGCGCCGAGCGCGCGCACTATCTGCTGGAGCAGATGGTCGGCGAAACGCGTCGTGCCGGCGGCCATTTGCCGTTCCCGATGACGACCGACTACATCAACACGATTCCGCCTTCGCGCGAAGCGAAGGCGGACGGCGACGCTGCATTGGAATGGCGCATCCGCTCGATCCTGCGTTGGAACGCGATGGCGATGGTGGTGCGTGCGAACCGCAAGCCGGGCGAACTCGGCGGGCATATTTCTTCATTCGCATCGAGCGCGACCCTGTACGACGTCGGCTTCAATCATTTCTGGCGCGCGCCGTCCGACACGCATCCGGGTGACTTGCTCTACATCCAGGGCCATTCTTCGCCCGGCATTTACGCCCGCGCCTTCCTCGAAGGCCGCTTCACGGTTGAGCAACTCGATCACTACCGCATGGAAGTCGATGGCAAGGGCATTTCCAGCTATCCGCATCCGTGGCTGATGCCGGACTTCTGGCAGACGCCGACGGTGTCGATGGGCCTCGGTCCGATCGCGGCGATCTATCAGGCGCGCTTCTTCAAGTATCTGGAACACCGCGGCCTGATGCCGGTGTCCGACCGCAAGGTCTGGTGCTTCATGGGCGACGGCGAGTCGGACGAGCCGGAATCGCTCGGTGCGATCGCGCTCGCCGGTCGCGAGAAGCTCGACAACCTGGTGTTCGTCATCAACTGCAATCTGCAGCGGCTCGACGGCCCGGTGCGCGGCAATGGCAAGATCATCCAGGAACTGGAAGGCGTGTTCCGTGGCGCTGGCTGGAACGCCTTGAAAGTGGTCTGGGGCAGTCACTGGGATGCGCTGCTGCAGCGTGACCCGAACGGCGTGCTGCGCAAGCTGATGAACGAGACGCTGGACGGCGAATACCAGAACTACAAAGCCTTCGGTGGCGCCTACACGCGCGAACATTTTTTCGGCAAATATCCCGAGACCAAGGCACTGGTCGCGAATCTGTCCGATGACGACATCTGGCACCTGAATCGCGGCGGCCATGATCCGCACAAGTTGTATGCGGCTTATCACGAGGCGTCGAACCAGAAAAACATGCCGACGGTGATTCTGGCCAAGACCGTCAAGGGCTATGGCATGGGCGAAGCCGGCGAAGCGAAGAACATCACGCACCAGCAAAAGAAACTCGAAACCGAATCCATTCGCCATATCCGCGACCGCTTCAAGCTGCCGATCAAGGATGAGGATCTGGAGTCGGTGCCGTTCTATCACCCGGGTGAGAACTCGCCCGAGGTGCAGTACATGAAGGCGCGTCGTGCCGCGCTCGGCGGTTCGCTGCCGCAGCGTCGGCGCAAGGCCGACGAGTCGATGCCCGTACCCGAACTCGCCGTGTTCGAGCGTTTGCTCAAGGCGTCCGGCGAGCGCGAAATCTCGACGACGATGGCCTTCGTGCAGGCGCTGAACCTGGTGCTGCGCGACAAGGTCGTCGGCCCGCGCGTCGTACCCATCGTTGCCGACGAGGCACGCACTTTCGGCATGGAAGGCCTGTTCCGCCAGATCGGCATCTATGCACCGTTCGGTCAGTTGTACAAACCCGTGGATGCCGATCAACTGATGTACTACCGCGAAGATGCGGCCGGTCAGGTGTTGCAGGAAGGCATCACCGAAGCCGGTGCGATGTGCTCGTGGATCGCCGCGGCGACCAGTTACAGCACCAACAATCTGCCGATGCTGCCGTTCTTCATCTTCTATTCGATGTTCGGCATGCAGCGCGTCGGCGACCTGTGCTGGCTCGCCGGCGACATGCGCGCGCGCGGCTTCCTGCTCGGTGCAACGAGTGGTCGCACCACCTTGAATGGCGAAGGCCTGCAGCACGAAGACGGGCATTCGCATCTGCTCGCGAGCGCGATCCCGAACTGCCGCAGTTACGACCCGACGTTCGCGTTCGAAGTCGCGGTGATCCTGCAGGACGGCATGCGTCGCATGCTCACCGACCAGGAGGATTGCTACTACTACATCACCCTGGTCAACGAGAACTACACGCATCCGGAAATGCCGGAGGGTGCCGCTGAAGGCATTATCCGCGGCATGTACTTGTTGCGCGACGCAGGAAAGGCGAAGAAGAGCGAGTTGCGCGTGCAATTGCTGGGCTCGGGTACGATCCTGCGTGAAGTAATTGCAGCGGCAGAGATGCTGGAGCGCGATTTTGGCGTGAAGTCGGACATCCACAGTTGCCCGAGCTTCAACGAACTGCGCCGCGACGGCGCTGATGTCGAACGCTTCAACCGCCTGCATCCGGAAGCCGATGTACGCAAATCCTGGTTGCTGACGCAACTCGAAGGCCGAGACGGTCCTGCCATCGCCGCGACCGACTACGTGCGCCAATACGCCGACCAGATCCGCGCCTATCTGCCCAAGGGCATGGCCTACACGGTCCTCGGCACCGACGGCTTCGGCCGCTCCGACACCCGCGCCAACTTGCGCCGCTTCTTCGAAGTCGACCGCAACTGGATCGCCCACGCCGCCGTCAGTGCGCTCGCCGATGAAGGCAAGCTCAGGCGCAGCGACGTGACCAAGGCGATCAAGCTGTATGGCATCGACGTGGAGAAGTTGAATCCGATGGGGGTTTGAGCGAGCGCAAATGCAAACCATTTTCTTCGAACAAGTCAGTGGATCAGTGGCTTCGTTGGATTTGGACGATGCGCCGGCGCGCAAGCTTGCGGCGCTTTACGGCATCAGGAACGACTTGGTGCGGGTTCGAACCTGCGCTTTGCGAATCGCCGAGGAGCTTGATGAAAAGTCTCCGCCGAACTTCGATTTGATCGAGGGGCTGACGTGGCAGTTGGTCATCCTCTACGTTCGATGCTTCGATAGCGCCAGCGCCGGTAGGGCGACAAACCTTGTCACTGGACAACTGGATCGTCTCAGCGAGCTCCAGCGCCAAATGCATCAGTCCTTGCTCAATATCCGACATCAGGCTTTCGCTCATTCCGGTGTAGCCACCGAGCACGCAATGGAGCTGCACCTCCTTGAGAATGGCCAAATGCATATCGCGTTCCGTCAGCAGGCACCGGGACGCATCAATGATCGTGAACAAGCACTGTTGGTTGTCGATCTGGTCGATGCCGTCATGACCGATATCCGTCCAAAGGCAGACGGACTACTTCAACACTTGACGGGTGTGATCGAGCAAGACTTCGAGGGATATCGTGCACGGCTTCTAACGCGGTCGGGCCAGCACTCAAACCCAATGACTGCGGCGCTATCCTTCTTTGCAAAGCTGGACTCGAAGGATCAAAGTCAGGCCGCTGGCGAGGAGCGCGAATGATTTTCCTAATGCACCTCGATCAAACATGCGGCGAGTTGCTGTCGATGCAGGCCTTTACTGAAGAGCAGCGAGAATTGGCCGACGAAACGCGGTTGCGGATGGAGTTGGAGGAACACGCGCAAGGCATCATGCGCGAAGTCGTCACGCTCGAAGCGCCGACTGAAGCGCAAATCCGCCGCACCCACCGCCGCTATTTCGAGACCATCGAGCAGCTGGTGAAGCTCGCGAGCTGACGCACAAGATGCGGGATTACATCCGAGCTCTCAGCCTCGCCCTGGCCGTCGCTCTGACTGCCTGTGCTGCAACCAGCAACCGATGCGCCATGGCCGTGGGTGCCAGTTCGTTGCTCGGTCTGACGCCTGAGCAACTTGCTGCGAAAGGTGTCGGGCAAATCGAGCCCTGGCGTGTCGACGTTGCGGTTCGATGCCCCGCAGTGCATCAACTGGATGCAGAATACGAATCTGCCTGTCGAGCG
>JAYUXS010000467.1:0-2901 GCA_043752845.1 Lysobacterales bacterium
GACTGCCGATGGTTTGCCCGGCGAATGTGACCAGCGCCTGATCACCGGCAAGGGCTTCGGCCTGTTCAAGTCCTTCCTGATGGCCAATCAGGACGGCCGCGTGGCCTACGCGGCGATGGCGCAGAGCCCGGAATTCCGCAATCCGATCGACTGGAAGCGGAGCTTGCGCGAACCGTTCGATGCGCTGTTGCTGCCGGGTGGCCATGCGCCAGGGATCAAGGCCTATCTCGAGTCGGTCGACTTGCAGCAGAAAGTCTCGGAGATGTTCGCCGCACAATTGCCGGTCGCTGCGATTTGTCATGGCGTGCTGGTCGCCGTGCGCGCGCTCGGGCCGGACGCGAATTCGGTCTTGCTCAATCGCCGCACCACCGGGCTTCCGAAAACCATGGAGCTGTCGGCCTGGGCGTTGACCGCGGCCTGGCTTGGCGATTACTACCGCACGTATCAGCAAACCGTGGAAGACGAGGTCACCGACGCGCTCGCGCACGTCAGCCAGTTTGATCCAGGACCGCGCAGTCTCAAGCGCGACAGCGCCGCCAACCTCGCGCCCGGCTTCGTCGTGCGAGACGGCAACTGGCTGTCGGCGCGCTGGCCGGGTGACGCGCATCGCTTCGCCAGCGAGTTCGTGGCGATGCTGGCGGAGCGCAACGCCGCCTGAGTCTGCGCTATCTTTTGCGCATCGCGAATTCGTGAGAGCCGCTCATGTCGATGCGTGTGCAAATTTTGGATCGGATCTGCGTGGATCTGATCTCCGTAATTCTGATCGTTGCCGGCGCGACGTTGTCGCACGCCGATATCGGCGACAGTTTCTTCGCCAAGGTGCAGAAGAACGCGCTGCGCGATCTGGAACGCGGCAAGCCGGCCCGACAGACCGAAGCCCCCGGACAACTCGGTGCCGACTTTGCGCCGCAGTGGCCCCGGTGTTGGCGACCTTGCTCGGCAATGCGGATCCGGCCATCCGCCTCGCCGCCGCCGAGGAGCTCTGGGAACTCGCAGGGCAAAAACCTGACGCATTCTCCGTCGCTGAACCAGCCCTGCGACAGGCACTCGACGATGCCGATCCGGCGATCGCGATGAATGCCGCCGGCGCGCTGGCGACAATGAACGTGCCGGCCGAACAACTGGCGCCGTCGCGCCGTCGCGTGCTCGCGGACCGACGCGTCAGCGGCTACGTGGCTTTTCTCGCGGCACGCGGCCTGGTCAGCGTCGACCCGGCACCACCCTTGCTGCCTGACCTTGTCGACTACTACCTCGATGCCGTCGAAGCCGAAGCGCGCGGCGGTTCCGACGACAATGTCCAGATCGCCGATCAGGCGCTGTCGGCGCTGTGCAGCAGCGGCGACGCCGGACTGGTCGCACCGATGCTGGCGGCACTGGATGCCTCGCCGCCCGCGACCTGCGCCGTCCGTGAACGTCGCGATCGAGAAGATGCGTGGTGCCGATGGTGCCGGTTTGTACGAGGCGATCAGCAAAGGCCTGCGGCGTGCCACAGGCCGCCGCCGGGCTGAAGGCGATCGTGGAACATCTCATCGGCCTCGGCGCCAATCCGGACATTGCCACTCAGGTGATGGCGGTGCTCGGTCGTTGCGGCCTACGGCGAAGGCCGCGGCTTGTCGCGTGCAGGCGACATGGTGGCCGTGATGGCATCGACGTCGACCCAGATCGGACCGCCTTCGCGCATCAGTTTCACTTCGATCACGATGACTCCGGGCAGCAGCAGGATCTCGGCTTCAATGGGCTCGCCCATCTCCGCCTTGGCGGCGGCGCGTACGGCATCGCCGAGCGAGATGCGGGCCATCGTGACCTCGGCAGAACGGTCCTCGAGTTCTTCCAGTTCCACTTCGACCCAGCCGTCGTGGCCATTCACCTGGACATTGAACGAACGCTGCGCGATCGCCACGTCGACCGAATACTCGTCGCCCTAGAGTTCGGTGTGATAGGCCGCACCACCGCCAGCGACATGATCGAGCGCGATGCGGGTGTCTTCGAGCAGGCTGATCGGCAACGCGTTCGCCATGGCGCCGACGCTTGGCCCCCGTGTATTCGTGGTCGGGCTCGGCGGCGCCGGGTTCGGCTGCTCCGGGGTTTGCCGCGGGTGCGCGCCAAACTGCCACCGACCAGATGATCACCGCCAGCAACGCTGACGCGCGCGAGGTTGTCGATTGCGACATCACGCGTCAGCAAGGCGGTCAACACCGACATCGCATTGCTGCCGATGTAGGCGCGCTCGCCGATGATGATTTCGTAACAGGTCAAACCGAGCGAGAAAATGTCGCTGCGGATGTCGAGCTGGCGATCGGCCATCGCCTGTTGCGGCGACAGATGCGCCGCTGAGCCGACGATCATGGCGGACTGGGGCAAATGACTTTCTTCGCTGCCGGCGACGCGCGCGAGCCCGAGATCGGCGAGCTTTGCACATCCGCTTTTCAACAAAAGGATATTGCCGGGCTTCACGTCCCGGTGCACGATGCCGTGGTGCTCGGCGTGTTCGAGCGCCGCCGCGATCTGGCGCACGACGGCCGTTGCGTCCGGCCACCGCAGTCGCCCGCGCTCGCGCAGCACCTGATCCAGCGGCGTGCCGTCGACGAAAACTCCATGATGAAGTAGCAGACCCCGCCGGACTCACCGACATCGATCCCGGACACGACGTTCGGATGGCTGAGCCTTGCGACCGCGCGCGCTTCGCGGATCAGGCGCTCGCGGCTACTGCCATCGGTCGCGAATTTCGGCAGCAGCAACTTGATCGCGACCGCGCGATCCATCGAGGTCTGATGTGCCCGGTACACCGCGCGAATGCCGCCTTCGGCAATTTCCTCGCCAGTTGTTGCGCGCTCAAGTAGCCCTTGCGAAGAAACACGTCGCCCGGTGAACTCGCGAGTCCCATGTCGAGCAAGGTCTGGT
>JAYUXS010000468.1:0-6815 GCA_043752845.1 Lysobacterales bacterium
GAAATCGACGTGCTCGACCTTGACGCCTGGAGCGTCGCTGAAACTGTCGAGCCGTCCGTGCGTGTAGTCGATCAGCTGATCCGGTACCACGACCGTACGCGGCCCCATGTCGTCGCGAATGCCACCGACCGCATTGATGCCGAGCACGCGCTTGCAACCCAGTTGTTTGAACGCATGCACATTGGCGCGATAGTTCACGCGATGCGGCGCAATCGTGTGCGACTCGCCATGACGGGCCAGGAAGGCCACGCGCTGACCCTCAAGCTCGCCACAGACGAAGGCACCCGAGGGCGCGCCGTAAGGGGTTTGGATCTCGACACGCGTCGTGCGTTCAAGTCCGGGAAAGGCATACAGCCCGGTTCCACCGATCAGTCCGAGTGCGATGCTCATGCCTTTCAATCCTTCAATGCGTAGATCGCGTCGAGGTTGCGACCCTGCTCGTAGTAGTCCATGCCGAAGCCGTAGACGTAGCGATCGGGCACGTCCACACCGACAAATTCAACCTTGAACCCGGGAACACAGCGATCGTGTTTCTTCTCGGCGAGCACCGCGATCTGCACGCGCGCAGCACCCTGCGCGAGACACCAGTCGCGTAACATCGAGAGGGTTTTGCCCTCATCGAGAATGTCGTCGACGAGCAATACATCGCGACCCTGCAAAGGCGTGCGCGGCGCCTTGACCAGTTCCAGTGCATGGCCAAGCGTGCCGCTGCGATAGCGCGTGGCGTGGACATAATCGAAGTGGAAATCGGTCTTGCAGGCATGCGCGAGATACGCACCGAAAAACATGCCGCCATTCATCACGGTCAGGAACACCGGCGGCACGGTGACACCCGAATAGACCTGATCCAACTCGGCGCCGATGCGGATGATGGCGGCCTGCAATGCGTCTCGCGACCACAGGCAATCGGAGTTCTGCAAGGCGTACGACAAGGGAGGGGAAGTCATGTCACGTTCTCCTGACTGAGCGCTGCAAGCGCGGTACGAATGTTCATCGCCGACGGCGAAGTTGCGAGACTCGCCCATTGCGGTGCCGTGCGCGCGTACAGGCGTTCAAGCCGCTCATCGGCAAGCGGTGGGCGCGTCGATACCGCGGCGATCGACTCGGCCACCAGGCTCGGTGCGCACACCAGCACGATGTCGCAACCGGCACCGAGGTGGGCGTCAATGCGCGCCTTGGTGCCGCCAACTGACTCGGCTGCGGCCATGGCGATGTCGTCCGAAAACACGACACCGGAAAACTTCATCTGATCGCGCAATACGTTGTTGATCCAGTGCGGCGAATATCCAGCAGGTTCTGGCGCGACTTGCGGATAGGTGACATGCGCCATCATCACCGCTTCCGCGGTGGCCGCGAATCCGGCGGCAAACGGATAAAGGTCCTCACGCTCGATCACGTTCATCGGGCGCGGATCGACGGCCGCGTCGAAATGCGTGTCTTCGAGTACCGACCCATGCCCCGGAAAATGCTTCAAGGTCGCCGCCATGCCGGCGCCATGCATGCCGCGCACGTAAGCGGCCGCGAAAGCCGCGACCACGGCCGGATCATCGTGAAAGGCGCGCACGCCAATGGCGCGATTGCCGCGTTTCAGATCGATGCAGGGCGCGAAACTCAGATCGATTCCGAGCGCCAGCATCTCGCTCGCCATCAACCAGCCATGCTGTTCGGCCAATGCCAGCGCACCAGCGGCATCGATCGCATAGCGTTCGCCGAACAGCGCCAGCGCCGGCAGCGCGGTAAAGCCATCGCGAAATCGCTGCACCGGTCCGCCTTCCTGATCGACCGCGATCAGAAATGGCCCCGCGCGCGCGACGCGAATCGCCGCACACAATGCCGACACCTGCGCCTGCGATTCAAAATTGCGGGTGAACAGGATCACCCCGCACACCTGCGGTGCGCGAATCCATTCGACCTCGTGGTCGGCGAGCGTCTTGCCCGCAATCCCGATCATCAGCATGCCAGTTCCTTGATCAATTCGGCGCGATCCGCCCACGCGGAAAACGGCTGCACCGCGAGGCGCAGATTGTAGAAACGCACGTCGTCGGTCACCTGTCGGCCCAACCAAAGTGGACGCGGGAAATCCGCATCGACGTGATCGAGCTCGACTTCGGCGACGATCAGCCCGGTATTGGCGCCGGCGAATTCGTCGATCTCGAACAAGGTGCCGTCGAAGCGCACATGGTGCCGGGTCTTGGTCACCCGCGGCCCAGCCAGGCGTGCCAGCATCTCATCGGCATCGCTGCGCGCGATCGGATATTCGAACTCCAATCGGGAGGCGCCGGCCGTACGCGACTTGATGTTCAAAAGCGCCGCATCGTCTTCGATGCGCACTCGCACCGAACAAGCGTCACCGCCGAGATAGCCTTGGTCCATCACGATGGACCGCGAGACAGACACACGCCAGGCATCGCCGCGAACCAGGAATTTGCGTTCGATTTCCGTCGCCATCTCAACGCTCGAACAGGGCGATGGATTCGACATGCGCGGTGTGCGGGAACATGTCCATCACACCGGCTGCTTTCAGTTTGAATCCCTGCCGATGCACGAGCATGCCGGCATCGCGGGCCAGCGATGCGGGATGGCAGGAAACATACACGACACGTCGCACCTTCTTGAACGGAAACCATTCGATCAGCTTGTCGGCGCCGGCGCGTGCCGGGTCGAGCAGGATCAGATCGTAGGGGCGCTTTGCCCACGCCGCATCGCGCTGGTTCTCGGCAAGATCGGCCATGAAGAATTCGGCGTTGGTGATGCCATTGCGCTCGGCGTTGCGCTTCGCACGTGCGACCAGCGCGTGATCACCCTCGACGCCGACCACCGATTTCGCCACGCGCGCGAGCGGCAAGGTGAAATTGCCGAGTCCACAGAACAGATCCAGCACCGATTCGTCGGGCTGCACGTCGAGAAGCGTGAGTGCATGGTCGATCATGCGCGCATTGATCGCAGCATTGACCTGGATGAAATCAAGCGCATCGAAATCGAGCTGCAGCTCGAAGCGCGGAATGCGGAAATACAGATCGACCTGCTCGGGCCACAGTGCGTGCACCGAATCCGGCCCCTTCGGCTGCAACATCACCGCGAGATCATTCGCTTTCGCAAAGGCGATGAACTTGTCGCGATCACCCGCGGACAGCGGATTGAGGTGGCGAAACACCAGCACGGTCTGCGCGTCGCCGACCGCGAATTCGATCTGCGGAATCTCGCGTACCGCATCGAGCGTGGCCAGCATCTCCGTGATCAGACCCAGGCGTTCGCCGATCTGCGGCAACAGCACCGGACAACGCGCAAGATCGGCGACGAACTTGCCATTGGTCTCGCGAAAACCAACGAGAACCCGCGCTTTTTTCTCGACGTAACGCACCGACAAGCGTCCGCGCCGACGATACCGCCAAGACTCACCCTGCAGAGGTTCAAGTACGCGTTTCGGCGCGACATCACCGATGCGCGCCAGATTCTCGATCAAGGTCAGTTGCTTCGCTTCGATCTGCGCCAAGGGTGCAAGATGCTGCAAGGCACAGCCACCGCATATCCCGAAATGTGCGCAACCCGGCGTCACTCGATCAGGTGAACCCTGCAGGACTTCGACCAGTTCGGCTTCGTCATACTGGCGATGTGTGGCTGTGAGCCTGGCCGTGACCGACTCGCCGGCGAGCGCACCGGTCACGAAAATCGCCTTGCCGTCGCGACGCGCCACGCCGCGTCCATCGTGCCCCAAGCCGGTGATGTCGAGCGCAAATGGCTCGCTGGAAAAACGCTGTCTCAATGGGATTCCGTGGTGGCGTGCAACGACTTATAGTTTAACCACCTCGGGCCATCAGATGGCGCCGGGCAAGGAGCGTCACATGGCAGACCGGACTCCCGAAACTGTTCTTTTGCTGGACGATGATCCGGTGCTGCGCGAAATCTTGAGTACACAATTGACGACCGCCGGATATCACGTGATTGCCGCGGCCCGCATCACCGATGCCGTCCGTCACGCGCGAAACACATCAATCGACCAACTGCTGATCGATCAGCGTCTCGGCGCCGAAAATGGCGTCGCCGCACTCGCGGCCTTGCGGCAGACGACCGGCGCGGGAAGCGCACGCGCGATCGCCATATCCGCAGAACTGGGCGACGCGCTGCGACAGCAACTCACCGAAGCCGGATTCGACGCAGCGCTGCTGAAACCCGTCGCAATGCCGGTTCTGCTCGCCGTCTTGAATCGCGAAACTCCCACCGAAACCATCCAACGGATGCAGCACGATGTCGTCCTCGATGATGCCGCGGCACTCGCCATCTGGGGCGCGATGACAACGGTGAACATGCTGCGCGCGATGCTGATCAGCGAACTCGATCGCTACCGCGATGCATTGGCCGAGATATGTGCACATCGCGACCGCGCCGAGCTGCGCGAGGAGCTGCATCGCATGCGTTCGTCGGCGGGCTTTTGCGGCGCTGCGGTGTTGACCCGCTTCATCGACGCCACGCCTGCGGGCAGTGAGCCGGATTGGTCGAGGTTGCTGCAGCGCTACGACGACGCATGCCGCACATTGCGCCCGGCACTCATCGCGGCGCTGGCGACTTGAGCACGCGCCAAGCGTTCAATGGGCGCCCGCCAAGATGATGCAGGATGATCGTCCGCATCAGTCGGCGCAGTGCGCGCAGATCGGCTGCACTCGGCAACTCGGCCCTGCCCATGGCCAACAACGCCGTTCCGGCAATCGCGTTCGGTGTGTTCTCGCTGACATGCAGCGCGCCTTGCTCGGGCACGACCCGGTACCATTGCTGTGGCTTGATCGGCGCATGATTCGAAAGATCGAATTCAAAATCGATGCCGTATCCCAGTTCGGCCAGCACAAATGCCTCGAATCGCCGCAACGCAAATGCCAGATCCGCAGTGTCACTCGGCAAAGTGGCGATCAGCTGTGAGTAGGCGTTGAATAGCGCCGGGTATGCGTCGTGTCGTGCCAGCAGCCGCACCAGCAGTTCGTTGACGTAAAGTGCTGCCTGAAGACGCAGGCCGTCGCAGGACACAGGCACACCAAGCGCATCCGCAGCGGTGAGCTGGCCAAACTCACCGCTCAGGACAAATCCGCATTCCAGCGCCTGCAACGGACGCAACAGCCCTCGCGCGAAACGCGGTTTCTGGGCACGCAGACCACGTGCCACCAGTCCAACGCGACCATAGTCACGCGTGAATACCTCAACCAGTGCACTGGTTTCACGATAGGCGCGCTCGTGCAACACAAACGCCGGTTGGCGTTCGACGCGCTCGCCCATGGCTAGCCCTGATCCATGCCCAAGCGCTTGATGGCGCGCTCATCATCCGACCAGTTTTCGCGCACGCGCACCCAGGTTTCGAGATGGATTTTCGCGTCGAGCAACTTTTCCAAAGACTTGCGTGCGCGCGTTCCAATCGATTTCAGCTGCGCGCCGCCTGCGCCGATGACTATCGGCTTCTGCGCCTCGCGCTCGACCCAGATCACGGCACCGATCTTGAGCAAATTGCCTTCCTGTTCCCAGCGCTCGATTTCGACACTGGTGGCGTAAGGCAACTCGTCGTGCAACTGCAGAATCAGTTGCTCACGTACGCGCTCCGCCGCGAGAAATCGCTCGCTTCTATCGGTAATGTCGTCGGCATCGAATTGTGCGTCGCCGAGCGGCGCAAGTTCCGTCAATGCCTTGATCAGTTGCGTCAGTCCTGAAGCCTTCAATGCCGAAACCGGAACAATGGCCGCCGGCTGATAGTCCGACTGCAATGCCGCAATCAGGGGCAACAATTTTCCCTTGTCAGCAACACGATCGACCTTGTTCAGGGCGATCACGACCGGCACCTTGTGGTCGCGCAAGCGTGCGCCGACGAGGTCGTCTTCCTCCGTGCGGCGCGTGGCGTCGACTAGCCACAGCACGATGTCAGCTTCTTCCAGCGCCGAAAATGCTGTCTTGTTCAGCATTTTGTTCAACGCCCGCGACTGCGGGCGGTGAATCCCCGGCGTGTCCAGAAACGCGAACTGCACTTCCGGTTGGGTCAAGATGCCGAGCACCCGATGGCGCGTCGTCTGCGGTTTTGGCGCGACGATGCTTAGCGAAAAGCCGATCAGCGCGTTCATGATCGTCGACTTGCCGACATTCGGTCGTCCGACCACAGCGATAGTCGCAAATCGGTGCTCGGTCATGCGTTTTTCGCCTTCTGGTTTTCGTTCATCAGTTGCGTGATCAGTGCCTCGGCAGCACGCGCCTCGGCCAGTTTGCGGCTGCCACCACGGGCCTCGGTGCGCTTCGACAACACCGCGACGATGCACTCGACCGTGAATTCGCGCGCATGTTCTGGGCCGGACGCATCCGTCAAATTGTATTCGGGCAAACCCATCGAACGCGCCTGCAACCATTCCTGCAGCCGCGTCTTGGCGTCCTTGCCGAACTCGTCCGTGTGCAAGCCTGCCAGCGCCGGTTCGAACCATGAGCGCACTTCGCGACGGCATGCATCCCATCCGGCTTCGAAATATTTCGCGGCAACCAATGCTTCCAGGGCATCCGCAAGGATCGACTCGCGACGATGGCCGCCCGACTTCATTTCACCAGGACCCAACAGCAACTGGGCACCGAGTTCGAGTTGTCGCGCAACATCGGCCAAGCCGCGTTCACAAACCAGGTGCGCGCGCATGCGCGTCAACACCCCCTCGTCGAGTTTCGGAAAACGTTCGTACAGCAGTTCAGCAACCACTAGTCCGACGACGGCATCTCCCAAAAACTCCAGCCGCTCGTTATTCGCACCGCGAACGCTACGATGAGTAAGGGCCTGCTCGCTGAGTGAGCGACTCACAAATCAATTC
>JAYUXS010000469.1:0-2895 GCA_043752845.1 Lysobacterales bacterium
CGAGCATCGCGCGCGTCGCCCTGACCATCGCCGGACGCACGCAGACGCTGGTGCAGCGCGACGACGATGCGCTGTGGCTCGGTCGTGTCGAAGCAACCGTCGCCGAGCGCGACAGCATCAGCACGGAAGTGTTCCGTCTGCTCGAAGACCGCATTCCCGCGCGTCTGGAAACCCGATTCAAGGTCACGGTATCGGGCAAGGGACGTGAGGAAAGATTGGCGCAGGTGTTGCCGGAAGGCTTCGTCGCGGTATCGCTGAACGGTGATCTGAATGCGCGATTGGAACCCGATGGCAGTCTCAACCTGCAGGTGCGTTCCGGCGAGCACTGGTTGACCATGGTGGCGCGCGCGGTCGCGCCGCTGAGCAAGATCAGCACGCGCAAACTCGAGGCGCCGTGGGCCGAAGCGGAAATCTGGAGCTATCGCGCCGATGCGCAATTGCGCGTGTCCGAAGCGACCGGTGCTGAACAGATCGACCCCGCGCTCGCCGAAGTCCCCGCGGATTGGCGCGACCTGCCGGCCTTTGCGCTGGAACCGGGTGCCGGCCTGCAAATCGAGGAACGATCGCGCGGGCTGTCCGATCAGGATCAGAATCGTTTGAATCTCAATCGCACCCTGTGGCTGGACCACGACGGTGGCGGCTACACCGCGCGCGACCAGATCAATGGCCGCATGTTGCGCGACTGGCGCCTCGATGTCGCGCCGCCGTTCAAGGCCATGCGCGCCAGCGAAAACGGCGAACCGGTGCTGATCACCGCGGGTGCACATCCCGGTTTCAGCGGCGTCGAGTTGCGTTCGCGCAATGTGAACCTGAGCGCGACCGCGCGACTGGAACCCAATACCAGCGTCTTGCCGGCGACCGGATGGCAGCATCCGTTCGAGTCGATGCAGACCACGCTGAATGTGCCCCCGGGTTATGAATTGATCGCTGCCACCGGTGCCGATCGCGCGCCAGCGGCGTGGCTCGATCGCTGGAATCTGATGGACGTGTTCGTCGCGGCATTGATCGTGTTCCTGTTCGTGGTCGGTTTCGGCAAACTCGTTGCATTGATTCCCGCGGCCTTCCTGCTGCTCGCCTGGCACGAGCCGGATGCGCCGCAGTGGTCGCTGATGCTGGCCACGGTCAGTGCGATGGCTCTGGCACCGCGCTGGCGCGAGAAGCTGCCGTGGTGGGCGAAACGCATTGCGCAGATCACCTTGCTTGTGCCGATCCTGATCGCCGTGCCCTTTGTCGCGACGCAGCTGCGTCTCGGTCTGCATCCGCAACTCGAAGCCGAGTTTGGGCGCGTTCCCTACTACGGCGACTACGGCCGCAATGCGCAGATGGCCGGCATGAATGCGAACGTGGCCCAGGAGGAGCTCGCTTACGACCAAGCAGTGGCACCTCCAGCATCACCGCCCCCCCCCATGCCGCAGGCTGAAGCACCGATGGAAAAGGAGGCCATGTCGGAATCGATCGAAGTCACGGGCACACAATCCAAGGCCGACTACAACCAACAAAACATGCCCGCCCGCAAACTCCGCCGCTATGCCAGCAACACGATGATTCAGGCCGGTGGTGGCGAGCCGTCGTGGAACTGGCGCAGCTATGGCATCGAGATCGCCGGACCGGTACTGCAGACGCAGGAAGTTCGGCTTTGGATGTCGCCGCCCTGGTTGACGCGGCTCGCGCGCTTTGTCATCGCCGCCTTGTTCGCGCTGCTGGCGATCCGTCTGTGCCAGGCCGGGTTCGGTTGGAGGCCACGGTTGCCGACGCGCAGCGCTGCCGCCGTCCTGCTGCTGTCGATCAGCCTGATCGGCAACGTTTCTGCGCAAGCGTTGCCTGATGTCGAAATGCTGAAAGAGTTGCGCGAGCGCCTGCTGCAAGCGCCGGAATGCACGCCGGAGTGCGGGGCCATCGCGCGCGCTGAAGTGAGCGCAAGCGGCCAGCGCATCAGTGTCGCGTTGACCTTGCATGCTGCCGATCGCGTCGGTCTGCCGCTGCCGGGCAATGCCGGATTGCTCGCGATCGAGTCGATGCAGCTTGATGGCGAAACGGTGACCGCGCTCTATCGCGACGACGCGGGCACGGTCTGGATCGATGTCGCGCGTGGTGTGCATCGACTGACGATGAATTTCACGGCGGCGAAGGCCGACCAGATCTCACTCGCGTTTCCGATGTCGCCCGCGAGTGTTCGTTTCAGTGGCGATGGCTGGGAAGCGGCTGGTATCGAATCTGGCCGCCTGCCGAATGCCACGCTGGAACTGACGCGTCTACTCGCCGCTGGTGCCGCTGAGGGGGGCGAAGCGGAAGGCGGGAGCAATGTCGCGCAACGCTTCGATCCCTATGTGGTGGTGACGCGCGAATTGCAGTTCGACCTCGACTGGGATGTGGTCACCACAGTGCTGCGCATCGCGCCCGAATCCGACGCATTCTCGATCGCTGTGCCCTTGATTCCCGGCGAACGCGTGACCAGCGATGGCTTTGAGGTCGTCGACGGTGCCGTGCAGTTGCGTTTCGGCGAAGGTGATGGCGCAATGAGTTGGACGTCGCGCCTCAACCCGGAATCCGCATTGAAGCTGACCGCGCCGGGTCTTGAGCAGCGCGCGGAGATCTGGCGTCTGGTCGCGAGCCCAACGTGGAACGTGCGCGCGAGCGGCGTGCCTGGCGTACATCCGGCCGATGAAGCGACCATGAGCGAATTCCACCCCTTGCCGGGCGAAACCCTGCAGTTGGTCGTGTCGCGACCGGAAGCAGTCGCCGGGCGCGTCGTGGCGATCGATCAGGTCGCCTTGACTAGTTCGTTCGGCAAACGTTCAAGTGATCACAGCCTGAGCCTGAATCTGCGCGCGACGCAGGGTGGTCCGCATGCGATCACGCTGCCGCAGAATGCCGAAGTTCTACGTGTCGTCGTGC
>JAYUXS010000470.1:0-2889 GCA_043752845.1 Lysobacterales bacterium
CCGCCTGCGCGTCCCGAAGACCATCGAACCACTGGGTAAAGGGTTCGGTTTGGCGATCATGTACGTCAACGACAATGACCCGCAAACGCGCGCTACAGCCCCCGGGCGACTGGCGGTGGGGAAGTTCATGGCCGTGGCGCCGCAAGTTTGAATGCGCACGAGCATCGAATCCAGTTGGCCGTAGCGTCATCCCGGCCAGTCAATGCAGTGCCGAATCCTGATGCGGCAACGCCGGTAGCGTGGCCTGATCGACGTGGCGACCAATAACGGAAATTGTGCCGTGGCTGCGGCTGATGCCGTCGGCGCTGTATTCGTAGCGATAGCGCCAACGCCAATTCAGGCCGGTGCGGGAGCGCACCGGGCGCAGGCCGATGAAGACCACACTGCCATCGAGCAATTGCACGCCGGCCCGCGCACAAAGTTCACGTGCTGCCGCGAGTGCCACTGCGGCGCGGATGCCGCCCGCCGACCAAAACCAGAATGCCAGTGTGGCGGCCATCAGGAAAATCAGGGTATCGATGGTCATGGCCGCCAGTCTGGTGGGTGATCGCCCAAATGCAAGTCGCGGCGGCTGACGTTCGCCAAGCACGCCACTACACTCGATCTCCCAAACCCGCCACGGCCGACTGCGTGATCCAGGTTCCCGGTTATCTGATCAAGCGAGAAATCGGTGCCGGAGGCATGGCGACGGTTTATTCCGCTGTCCAGACTTCGCTCGAGCGCGAAGTAGCGCTGAAGGTGATGAATCCGGCGATGATTTCCGACCCGACGTTCTCGCGTCGCTTCATGCAGGAAGCGCGCACGCTGGCATCGCTGGCGCATCCGAACATCGTCGCGGTCTACGACGTCGGTATCACTGACGAAAAGCTGCACTATTTTTCAATGCAGCACCTGCCGCATGGCGACTTCCTGCATCGCATCCGCGAAGGCATCGGCGAGCGCGAAGTATTGCGTGTGGTAGCCGGTGTCGCGCGCGCGCTCGGGTTCGCGCACCAGCGTGGCTTCGTGCACCGCGATGTCGCGCCCGGCAACGTGTTGTTCGATGCCAACAACAATCCGGTGCTGACCGACTTCGGCATCGCGCGTGTGGTCAGCAAGACTTCGCGCATCACCAATGCCGGCGTCAGCGTCGGCACCAGTCACTACATGAGTCCGGAGCAGGCACGCGGCGGCGATGTCGATGGCCGCTCGGATCTGTACTCGCTTGGCGCTGTCACCTTCGAGGCGCTGACCGGGCACGCGCCGTACGACGGCGACGACGGTTTCGCGATCGCCTACGCGCATGTGTTCGAGCCGGTGCCGCGCTTGCCACAACACCTCCAGCACTGGCAACCGTTGATCGATCGCGCCATGTCCAAGGATCCGGCGCAACGCTTCCAGAATGCGGACGAGTTCACCGTCGGACTGGGCGACGTCGAGAAGTTGCTGAAACCGCTGACCGATCCGACCCAGGCACAGTCGTCTGCGGCCACGGTGAACATCGGGATGCCTTCGTTGGCGCAATCGGGTGCGACGGCGCAGTCGGCGGATATTCAGCAGCACGCGACCATGGCGATCGGGCAAGACAGCATTGCCGCCGAACTGAAGGTGTTGCGCGAGCGCGCCAAGAGCGGACTCGGCACGGCCGAAGAATCTGCGCCAGCGCCCGCAATCGCGGAGCGTCGCCCGTTTCCTTGGCTTTGGCTGGGCGGGCTCGTCGTTGCGGTCATTGTGATTGCCGCCATGATCGGCATCGGACGCTGGCGCAATTCGACCGTGACAGTCGCGGAATCGACCGTGGCGCCGCCGGTGCCCACGATCGCCGCCGATCCGCTGCCAACCGAGATCGCACCGACCGGGCAAACACCCGTCGAAGCGATCGCGGCGTTGCCGGACGAACCCAGCGCGCTCGAGTTGCTCGGTATCGACGCGCCTGACATCGACGAAAATCTGCGTGTGGCGATCGCGACGACGGTGGTCGATCCGGTCACTGAACTGACCCGTCTCGGTCGGCTGGATCTGGCGCAGAAACGCCTTACCCTGCCGCCGGGACGCAACGCGACCGACCATTTCCGTCTGTTGCTGCGCATCGATCGCAACAATGCGGCCGCCAAGGCCGGGTTGCTGGATACCGCAAAAGCCTTGCTGGTGATCGCCGACGCAGACTTTGCCGCCGGGCGTCACGATGCCTATTTCGCGGCCGCCACGCGTGCGCTAGAAATCGCCGGACCGCACGACGTTGCGGGTGACCTGAAGGCTCAGGTCTTGGCGAAACGCACGCAGTTGGCGGATGTTGCGATAAAAGAAGGTGAATCCGCCATTGCGCGCTGGGATGGCGTGCGTGCGCGTGCCGCATTTGAATTGGCGCTCAGCCACCTTCCCGACAGCGTGGCGGCCAAGCGTGGCTTGAAACGGGCGGACGTCGTCGGCAAGCCCGGCTACGTGTTCAATGACAAACGCGGCAGCTTTACTGGTCCCGAACTGATGATCGCCCAGGTCGCCGGCAAGCTTCTTGCGGTCGCGCGCAACGAAACCACGGTGGCCGAGTTCCAGCGGTTCTGGTCGGGCGGCGGCTCGCAAACACGCGTGTCACGACCGGCCTGCCGTGACCGCGAATCGGTTTTCCGCAGCTCGAAGTCGCGGACCTGGCAGTCTCCCGGCTTCGCGCAGGATTCGAAACATCCGGTCGTCTGCGTCGCTTACGGCGATGTCGAGGCCTATGCCGCCTGGCTGTCGAAACAGACCGGAAACCGTTATCGCGCCTTGACGGCAGCGGAGTGGACCGCAATGGCCGTGCAAACCGCCGATGCGCAGGGCTGCCGCGCCAATGTTGCCGACGCGACATTCAACGCCGAATATCGTGATCGGCAGGCGCTCGCCTGTTCGGACGGATTTTCGGCGACCGCCCCG
>JAYUXS010000471.1:0-2887 GCA_043752845.1 Lysobacterales bacterium
GATCACGGTATGCCGCTGCGAATCTACGACATGAACCGCCCCGGCAACCTGATGCGCATCGTGCGTGGTGAAACCATCGGCACGCTGGTGACTCGCGGCTGATGCGTCTCGACGACATCGAATTCAGGGCAGCCACCGAGGCAGATACGGCGGCGCTCGCCGGATTTGCCCGAACGAGTTTTTCTGGCACGTATTTGCCATCGCATGATGCCGACCGCGTGCGCACGCATTGCGCGACGGTGCTCGCCGACGATCGGATCGGTCGCGCCATTGCGGCCGAATCGTTCCTGCTCGCGACCCATGGCGGGCAAATACTCGCGTTTGCGCAATGGCACCCTGCCCCGCTTCCAGTCAGTGCCAATGTGAGCGCGAGCCATCCGGTCGAATTGCGCCGCTTCTACGTCGACGCCGCGGCAAAAGGCCTCGGCCTGGCGCAGCAGCTGTTCGCGCGGGTTCTGGCGCATTTGGTCTCGGCCGCCAGCGACGTAGTCTGGCTGGGCGTTTACCCCGGTAATGACCGTGCCCGCCGTTTTTATGCACGCTGCGGATTCATCGAGGTCGGCGTCGTGCCGTACACCTTTGTCGACCAGACCGAAAACGACCTGGCACTGGCCTTGCGGCTCGCTGCGGCAACGCGATAAGCCCGCGCGCCAACGCTATACTCGCGCCCTTCCCGACGAACACGATACCCAGACCATGATTGCGCAAATCAAAACCGACGCCGAAGCCCGCATGAAGAAAACGATCGAAGGCCTGCGCTCCGACCTCGCAAAGCTTCGCACCGGTCGCGCCAGCGCTGCGCTGGTCGACAATCTCAAGGTCAGCTACTACGGCGCCGAAATGCCGTTGAACCAGTGCGCGGCGGTCGCCGTCGTCGATGCGCGTTCGCTCACCATTACGCCCTGGGAAAAAGCGATGGTCGCGCCAATCGAGAAAGCGATCATGGCCTCTGACCTTGGCCTGACGCCAACCACGGCCGGTACCGTCATCCGCATCAACCTGCCGCCGCTGACGGAACAGCGCCGCAAGGACTTGGCGAAGCACGTGTCGCACGAAGGCGAGAACACCAAAGTTGCCATCCGCGCGGTACGTCGCGACGCCATGCAACACATCAAGGATCTACTGAAAGACAAGCTCGTGACCGAAGACGAAGAGCGCAAGGCCGAGCAGGACATCCAGAAGCTCACCGACAAGTTCGTGCTGGAAGTCGACGGGGTCTGCAGGACCAAGGAACACGAACTGATGTCGCTTTGAGCGACATTCGGTTTCAGTAGTCGGCGCATGCGCATCATCGACCCGGCGATCGCGGTCCAACGCCTGCCGCAACACGTTGCCATCGTCATGGACGGCAATGGTCGCTGGGCGCAGGCGCGGCACCGACCGCGCACATTCGGGCATCACGAAGGCGCGAAGGCGGTGCGGGCAACCGTCGAAGCCTGCATCCGCCGGCATGTGCCCACGCTCACCCTGTTCGCGTTCTCCAGTGAAAACTGGAATCGACCAGACGAGGAAGTCGGCACCCTGATGGAACTGTTGATGCGCGCGATGGATCGCGAAGTGGACGAATTGGTCGCGGTCGGTGTCAGTCTGCGCTTCATCGGTGACCGCAGCGCATTTGCGCCGGCCATCCGCGAACGCATGGATCAATCCGAAGCGAAACAACCGATCGAGACGCGCCTGCACCTGAATATCGCCGCGAATTATGGCGGTCGCTGGGACATCGTCCAGGCCGCGCAGCGTGTCGTGCGTTCGGTCGCGAATGGCGAAATGGACGCGACAAAGATCGACGAGTCGGTCTTCGGTGCACACACCGTGCTTGCAGATTTGCCGCCGCTCGACCTGTTCATCCGCACCGGCGGCGAGCAGCGCGTCAGCAATTTTCTGCTGTGGCAACTCGCTTATGCCGAACTGTGGTTTACCGACGTGCTGTGGCCGGATTTCGATGCCGAAACGCTCGATTCTGCCCTTGCCGAATTTGCCCGCCGTGAACGCCGTTTCGGCCGTACCCGCGAGCAGTTGAAGGATCTGTCATGAGCCAGGAAGCCACCATCAAACCTGTGACCGGCAGTGGTTTGCGCGAACGCGCCATCACCGCCATCGTGCTCGCGCCGATCGGCATCGCCGCGGTGCTGATGTTGTCGCAGGCATGGTTCGCCGCATTCATGGGCGTACTGTTTCTGATCGGCGCGTGGGAATGGTCGATGCTGAGCGGCATGCGCTCCTTGCTCGCACGCATTGCCACGGTCGCTGCGCACGCCACGTTGATGGGCGCGTTCTGGTTTGCCGGCGAAACGTCGTGGTTGCAGGTGATCTGGGCCGGTGTCGCGTTCTGGTTGCTGGTGCCGTTGTGGCTGCGTCACTACCAATTCGGCGAACAGGACCGAAAGCGTTCGCTGCTGCTGAAAACCGGTGCCAGTCTGCTCGCGCTCGTGCCGTCCTGGGCCGCAGCGGTACAACTCGAAGGCGGCGAGCGCGGGCCACAATGGGTGTTGTTCGTGTTGGTGCTGATCTGGTGCGCCGATACTTGCGCCTACTTCGCCGGACGACGTTTCGGCACCACCAAGCTGGCGCCCCACATCAGCCCCGGCAAGACCCGTGCGGGTGCCTATGGCGCCATGCTCGGCTGCACTGTTTACGCCGCAGCGGTCGGTCACTTCGGCTTCGGCATCCACGGTACTGCACTGCTGGCGTTTGTCGCGCTGTGCGTGGTAACGGCGTTGTTCTCGATCATCGGCGACCTGCTTGAGAGCCTGATCAAGCGCCACTCGCACGTGAAGGATTCGGGCAACCTGTTCCCCGGCCATGGCGGTTTGCTCGACCGCTTCGACTCGATGTTCGCGGCGCTGCCGATCTTTGTTGCTGGCCGCGCGTTGCTCGGATCATGAAG
>JAYUXS010000472.1:0-2856 GCA_043752845.1 Lysobacterales bacterium
TCACAGTTTACGCTGCAAGCAATTGTGAAAGGGCGCACATTCCGGAGGCGACTGGCGCAACTCCTGCGAAGACGTAGATGCACCGGGTCGGGCAAGCGCAAAAACTGCGCTGGATTGGCTGGCAGGGGACGATCCCCGCGCCGACTCGGGAAGCAGAGCTGCTCGACGCACACGAGCCAGGCCAGATCGGTCTGGTTCGTTCTTTTGTTGATCGAAAAAAGGCTGGCGCCCGGCGGTCGATTGGGAACAGGGGGTGTCCGTCTGACCGTTTAGTCCGGGCGCCAGTGACTGCAGCGCGGCGCACCTGCGCCATCGCATGGTTCTTGGCCTGATCTCGATACGTTTCTGGTGTTCGTCCCCGCGGCCTTCTCACAGATAAACGTGAAAGACCGACGGATTCGATCATGCGCTTGTTCGGTTTTTGGAACAACCTGTCTGTGGTCATGGTCGGACGCAGTTCACATCACCAATGTGACGGCTGGCACGTTTTCTGCTTGATCCAATTGGCAGTTCCAAACGGCATTCAGAGATGGAGACGCACATCATGGACATGCACCTCGCCGCACTCGGCATTGACGAAGTCACCCTGCATCACGATCTGCTGATCGAACTCGGTCGCGTCGAGATGGCACTCGAAATGATTCAACCTGATCACGACCTCGGCGAAAGCGGCCAGATCGAGCAGGAAACCCCCGCCGGCACCCAATTCCAGTTGCTCGAAGGCCGCCGCGCCAAGCTCAACGCCATGCTTTGCCGTCTGGCTGCATAAGCGCCAGACACCACTGCTTCATCGTTCTCTCCCCCTTCAACTCGCCGTCTGGCGGGTTTTTTTTCAGCTGGATTTGCGCGCCGCGTTGGGCGCATTGAACGAATGCCCTGATAATGGGCACATGGTCAAGACAGCTCTGATCTTCGGCGTTTCCGGTCAGGACGGCGCATTGCTTGCGCGGTTGCTCGTTCGCAGGGGCTATGTCGTGCACGGCACGTCCCGCGATGCATCGCAGGTCCGCCTCGCCAACTTGGTGTCCGTTGGCGTGCACAATGCCGTGACCTTGCATTCCGCCGTCGCCACGGACTCGCCGCGGGTGTTGCAGTTGCTGAGCGAAATCGCCCCGGATGAGATCTACTTTCTGTCGGGTCAGAGCTCGGTCGGTTTGTCCTTCGAGCAACCGGTGGAAACCCTGGAAAGCATCGCCGTGAGCGCCCTGAATGTCCTGGAGGCGCTGCGGATTCTGGGTAGTCCCGCGCGCATGTACAACGCCGGCTCAAGCGAGTGTTTCGGCGACATTGGTATTCCTGCCGATGAAGCCTCGGCTTTCCGTCCGCGCAGTCCGTACGCCGTGGCGAAGTCAAGTGCGCACTGGGCTGTGGCCAACTATCGCGAAGCCTATGGGCTGTTTGCCTGTACCGGCGTCCTGTTCAACCATGAGTCGCCGTTGCGACCGGAGCGCTTCGTCACGCGCAAGGTGATTGCGTCGGCTTGCCGCATCAAGGCGGGCAGTGACGAGCGCCTGCGACTGGGCAATCTCGACATCGAACGCGACTGGGGCTGGGCACCGGAGTATGTCGAGGCGATGTGGCGCATGTTGCAACAACCGCATGCGGAAGATTTCGTGATCGCCACCGGTGCGACCCGCAAATTGCAGATCTTCGTCGCCACCGCGTTCGCCGCATTGGATCTGGACTGGCACGACCATGTCGATCACGACGCGTCGCTCTGCCGACCGAGCGAGATCCTGCAAAGCCGCGGACGCGCGACCAAGGCCGAACGCGAACTGGGCTGGAAAGCCCGGATGGACTTCGACGAGTTGGTCGTCACTTTGGTCCGAGCCGAACAAGGTGGGCCATGGCCCATGGATGCCGCATCGCCTCTAGAATGCGCGGCCGACTGCATCGGCACACGTCCGCCACCCGTCGTCTGCCCTCTTCCATAGGATCAACATTGCCCGTGAAACGCGCATTGATTACCGGCATCACCGGTCAGGACGGCGCCTACCTCGCCGAATTTCTGCTCGCCAAGGGCTACGAAGTACATGGCATCAAGCGCCGCGCCTCAAGCTTCAATACCGATCGCATCGACCATCTGTACCAGGATCCGCATGTCAGCGATCGCAAGCTGGTATTGCATTACGGCGACCTGACCGACGCCACCAATCTGATCCGCATTCTGCAATTGGTGCAGCCGGACGAGATCTACAACCTCGGCGCGCAGAGTCATGTCCAGGTGTCGTTCGAGACGCCGGAATACACCGCGAATTCGGATGCCGTCGGCACCCTGCGTCTGCTTGAAGCGATGCGCATCCTCGGGTTGGAAAAGAAGTCGCGCTTCTATCAGGCCTCCACGTCCGAGCTGTATGGCAAGGTGCAGGAAACGCCGCAGCGCGAGACCACGCCGTTCTATCCGCGCTCGCCCTACGGCGTCGCCAAGCTGTATGCGTACTGGATCACCGTGAACTATCGCGAGGCGTATGGCCTGTACGCGTGCAACGGCATCCTGTTCAACCACGAGTCGCCCTTGCGCGGCGAGACCTTTGTCACCCGCAAGATTACCCGCGCCTTGGCGCGCATCCATCTTGGTGTGCAGGATTGCCTGTTCCTCGGCAACCTCGATGCACGACGCGACTGGGGCCATGCACGCGACTACGTCGAGGCGCAGTGGCTGATGTTGCAACAGGACGTGGCCGAAGACTTCGTCATCGCCACCGGCGAACAGCATTCGGTGCGCGACTTCGTCACCCGTGCCGCCGGCGAGATCGGTATCACCATCGACTGGCGCGGCAGTGGCGGCGAGTCGCATGGGGTCTTTGCAACCGCACCGGCGGACTCGGCGGCAAAACCTGGGCAACGCATCGTCGC
>JAYUXS010000473.1:0-6718 GCA_043752845.1 Lysobacterales bacterium
CAGTGCCGCATCGCGTGCGCGTGCACCGGCGACGCCGATCACGCGCAGACGCGTATCGGGCAATGCCTGCAGGACCTGCGCAGCCACCGCGTAAAGTCGTGGCGAGGCCTTGTTGGTCGCATTGACGATGCCGAGCCACCGGCCGGTCCGCGGCGTTGTCGACATCGATGCGACGCGCTTCGGTGCTTGCGCGCACCATTGCGGAATGTCCAGTCGCAGCGGTGATTCCGTGCACCAGACTGGACCTTCGACCGGATCGGTCCAACGGTCGCTGATACGGCCATGGATCGCGGCCACCCCGGTGGTTGCGACATAGTCGAGCCAGGTCAGTTGCAACGGCGCCGGTTGCCAGGCGAGTGCCTCGAGCACGCAGCCATGACCATGACCGATCAGATCGACCGCGATATCGACGCCGCCACGTGCAAGCGCGATTGCCAGATCACGCGGCGCGATATCGCGCACCGACACATGTGCGACCTGCGGGTAACGCGCGCGCGCGGTAGCGATGCTGTCCTCGTCGCTCGCGCCATAGAAAAATGCGGCATGGAAGCGTGTGCGATCGTGATGCGTCGCCAGCATCGGCACGAAGCGCTGCAGCGCGGTATGTGCGTCGACGCCGAGATAGGCGATGCGCAGCGGGCCATCGCTGCGGCGCGGTACTTGTTTGAACAATTCGGCGCGCGTCGGCTCGAAGCGCTGTCCGTAACGGCGATGCAGTGCCAGAAACAGCGCCGGGTCTTCAGGCTCGCGCAACTTCTCCAGCACGAGCCGGTTCTGCGCGATGGTGGCGTCATCGGGTGACAAGGCTTCGGCTGCTTCAACCGCAACCAACGCTTCGCCGCCGCGCCCTTGATGCGCCAGCGTGATCGCCAGTTCAGTCAGCGCGCGTGGCTTCAGCGCGTCCATGTGCAGCATCGCGCGATAACGGTCTTCGGCGGCGTCGAGTTGCCAGGACGAGCGCAGTTGTTCCGCTTCGAACAGCGCTTCGTTGATGGCTTGCTCGCTGTCGAGCTTCATCGCCCGCGCAACGCCGCAAAGAAAGCCATGACGCCGCCAGCAGCGGCGATCCACAAACCCATGGGTTGCCCGAGCCAGCGGGTGCCGCCGGAATCGAGTGCATACAACAAGGTGGCAGCGATCAGCAGCGCCGCACCGATCACCGCCCACACCACACGACGCTGACCACGTTCGGAAACATCGGCGAGACGGCGCAAGTCTTCGGAACGGATATGCGAGCGCGCTTCGCCACTCGCCGCCTGACGCAGCCAGGTGTGCAGCAGTCGCGGCATTTCCGGGGCGTGTTGCAGCAGTTCCGGCAGGCGCGCGCGCAAGGCTGCGGTCAATTCGTTCATGCCGTAGCGTGTCTTCATGATGTCGGTGAGCACCGGCTGCGCCACGGCCCAGATATCGAGCTTCGGGTGCAACAGTCGGCCGACGCCTTCGATGTTCAGCAGCGTCTTCTGCAGCAACAGCAACTGCGGCTGGATGGTGAGTTCGTAGCGGTGCGCAAGCTTGAAGATCTTCATCACCACTTCGCCGATCGAGATCTCGGCGAGCGGACGTGTGAAGTAGGGTTCGCAGACGCTGCGCACAGCGGCTTCGAGTTCGTCGATGCGAACATGTGCCGGCATCCATCCAGCTTCGAGATGCAGTTCGGCGACGCGACGGTAGTCGCGCTCGAACATGGCGCGGAAGTTCTCGGCGAGATAGCGCAGATCCGACGCCGGCAAGGCGCCCATGATGCCGAAGTCGAGCGCGATGAAACGCGGATCGTCGCGGCGTTCGGCATCGACCCAGATGTTGCCGGGATGCGCATCGGCGTGGAAGAAATTGTCGCGGAACACCTGCGTGTAGAACACGCGCACGCCCTTTTCGGCGAGTTTGACGCGGTCGATGCCGGCGGCGTCGAGCGCCGCCAGATCATCGGAACCAATACCGCGCACACGTTCCAGCGTCAGCACGCGCTGCTTGCTCTGTTCCCAATACACGCGCGGCACGTAGAGATCCGGCGAGTTCTCGAAATTTCGGCGCAGCAGGCTCGCGTTCGCGCCTTCGCGCTGCAGGTCGACTTCGGCCATCAGCGTGCGTTCGATCTCTTCGACGATCTCGCGCGGCTTCAGCTTGTCGGCGCGCTCGGCGGCATGCCGTTCGAACAGCGCCGCGAGCGCCTTGAGCAGGCGCAGATCGGACGCGATGCGCTTTTCGACGCCGGGGCGCAGCACCTTGATCACGACTTCCGTACCGTCCAGCAATTCGGCGGCATGCACCTGCGCGATCGAGGCCGAAGCCAGCGGGATCAGTTCGAAATTGCGGAACAGTTCGGTGATCGGCTGCCCGAGTTCGGCTTCGATCGCGCGTTGCGCTTCGGCACCGGGAAACGGTGCGACGCGGTCCTGCAGCAGCGACAACTCCTGCGCCACGTCCGGTGGCAGCAGGTCGCGCCGCGTCGACAGGATCTGGCCGAATTTCACGAACAGCGGCCCGAGTTCCTGCAGTGCAAGTCGCAGGCGCGCCCCGCGTGACAGACTGCCGATGTCGCCACGCGGTGCCGGCAGGAAACCGCGTAGCCAGCGCAGCACGCGCAGGCCGGGAAGCAGGTCGAGCAGCTCATCCAGCCGATAGCGCGCAAGCGTCGTGCCGATGCCGATCAGGCGGAACGCGGCGCGACTCACGCTCTGCTCCGCGTCAGGCGCGCGATGCGCGCTTCCAGGCGTTCAACGCCGTCGCGCAGCCGGTCGACGTCGTTGGCGAATTCGTCGATCTCGGCTTGGCTTGCGACATCGCGGCTTTCCTCGCGTACGTATTCCGACGCGGTCTCCGCCAGCGAACTCGCGCTCGTACGCGCGGCATGCAGGCCATCGGCCAATGCACGTCCGATCTGCGGGCCCAGTATCGGGCCGAGATGACGCGCGAAAGCGGCGTCCCAGTCCGGTGCGAAACGCTTGGCGATCTGCTCGATCCGGCGCAGCAATTCGGCATCGCCCGAGATCTGCACCCGCCCCGCCGGCAAGCTGCGCGCCGCTTCGGGGCGCAGCAAGCTGATCAAGCCGGAAATCGTCGTCGCCAGCGACAGGTCGGAATCGCCCTGATTCGGGCCGACGCGCAACGCACCGTTTTCAACAGCGAGGCGCAGGCTCCATTGCGGGCCGGACCAGGTCAGCGCCAGTGAGCGGCCTTCCAGCGCGCGCAGATCGTCCGGCAGATCCGGATCGATGCGCATTGCCAGATTGAGCACGGTTTCGAGTACGGCACCGAGGCGCGCACGTAATGAGGACATCGGGTCGGGCGTATTCATGGCAACAGTCTAGCGGCGCGGCGCGGCCGACAACGCCGCGGCGATCACGTCGACCCAGCGCGCGTAATGCGCGGCCGACGGATGCAATCCATCCGCAGTGAGCATGTCGGGTGCATCGCCGCGATCGCGCGAGCTCGGGGTGATGTCGATGAAGCGCACCGCGCGTGCCGCGCATACCGCAGCCGCAGCGCCGTTGTAGGCATCGATCTCGCGGCCGATCTGCGGACGCCCGCGGCCATCGTTCGCGGCGAAGGCGGTTGCGCCCCAGTCCGGGATCGACACCACGAACACGCGTTGCGCATCGTTGGCGGCGAGCGTGATCGTGCGATCGAGCAAGGCACGGAACTCGCTCGCATAGTTCGCGACGCTGCGGCCGCGATACTGGTTGTTGACGCCGATCAGCAGCGACACCTGCGCGTAGGTCGCGTCGAAGTCCGCAGTATCCATCGCCGCCGCGAGTTCGTCCGTGGTCCAGCCGGTGTGCGCGACGATCGTTGGTGCGTCCCAGTGCATGCGCTGCGCCAGTTGCACCGGCCAGCGTTCGGCCTCGTCGACAGCTTCGCCGATGGTGTACGAGTCGCCGAGAGCGAGGTAGCGGTCGGAGGCCATGACATCGGTTCCCACGCAACCCGTCACGCCACCGCCATCTGTCGATAGGCGACGCGCGAGCTGCGCTCGAGCGCGCGTTCGATACGCACGAACACGTCGTCGATCTGTTCGGCCAGAGGCAGCAAGGTCAGACGCAGATGGGTGCGATAGGGCACGTTGAAACTGTTGCCGGGCACCAGCAGCACGCTTTCGGTTTCGAGCAGATCGAGTGCGAAGCGATGGTCGTCGAATTCGGGCAGCAAGGTCGTGTCGATACCGGGAAAGGCGTACAGCGCGCCCGCCGGTGTCACCAGTTTCAGGAACTGGCTGCGGGCGCAATTTTCAATCACGGCGCGGCGCGTATCGTGCAAGCGGCCGCCCGGCGCGATCAACGCATCGATCGTGTTCGGCCCGAACAGCGCTGGCTCGATCGTCCATTGCGCGGTGACATTGCTGCACAGGCGCAGCGCGGCCAGCAAGTCGAGCGCATGCTTGTAGTCCTGCGCCCGTTTCAGATAGCCCGAAAGACTCATCCAGCCGACGCGCCAGCCGCAGGCGCGATGCACTTTCGACAGGCCCGAAAAGGTCAGGCAGACGGTCTCGTGGGCGAGCGTGGACAGCGGCACGAATTCGGCGTCGTCGTAGACGATCTGGTCGTAGATCTCGTCGCTCATCAGCACCAGGCGATGACGCGCGGCAAGCTCGGCCATCTGTGCCAGCAGGGCGCGCGGGTAGACGGCACCAGTCGGGTTGTTCGGGTTGATCACGACCAGGGCGCGCGTGCGCGGCGTGATCAATGCCTCGATGTCGGCGATGTCGGGAATGAAGCCGTTCTCGGGACGACACGGATAGTGCACGGCCTTGCCGCCGTTCAAGATCACGGCGGCGGTCCACAGCGGATAGTCGGGCGAGGGCACCAGCACTTCGTCGCCGCCGTTGAGCAAGCCACGCAGGGCCAGGTCGATCAATTCGGACACGCCATTGCCGATGAACACGCCGTCGGGCGAAGCGTTCGGCGCACCGCGGGCGATTTCGCGCATCGCGATCGCCTCGCGCGCGGCCGCCAGGCCTTGCTGATGGCAGTAGGGATCGGACTGCGGCAGGTTGCCGCGGATGGCGTCGCGCAGATGCGCCGGCGTCTCGAATCCGAACAGGCCGGGATTGCCGATATTGAGCTTGACGATGCTGCGGCCCTGGCGTTCCAGTTCCAGTGCGCGGCGCGCCAACTCGCCACGGATTTCGTAGCGGACTTCATTCAAGCGCGTCGCGGTTTCGATCTGGTGCTGCATGGTCGTCGTCGTCAGGGTGTCGAGCTTCGATCGTAGCGAGGGAAAAACCCGGAACGCGAGCCCAAGGCCTTGAATGCGCTCGCACTGCGTGATCTGCCCGCAGTTTGCCCGCAGCTGCGATGACCGCTTTGCCACCCAACTCTCGTCATGGATGACCGAAGGCAGGAAACCTATGGGATGGCTTCCACATCTGAATGATGGGCAACTGGGACGCAGGCATGACTTCAGGCCCATTGTGCCTTCAATCGCTACTGTTATAGTTGCCTACAACACCAAAGGAGAAAGACATGAGCAGCTTCGAGAAAGTCCTGTTTGATGCATTGATGGACGTGATGGACAAGGTTTGGCAAGACACCGAAACCGAAGCCCGCGCGGCCGCCGACGCCGACCAAAACGAAGTCCGTTGATATGCGCAAGTTATTGATTACGCTGACGATCACAGCCACGCTCGGCATCGGACTGAGCGGCTGTGGACAGAGCGACTTGACGTCCGCAGACAACGCCGAAGCCGACATCG
Organism: Lysobacterales bacterium; assembly: GCA_043752845.1. GTDB lineage: Bacteria > Pseudomonadota > Gammaproteobacteria > Xanthomonadales > Ahniellaceae > JADKHK01. The sequence continues at coordinate 5,690 of JAYUXS010000473.1, forward strand.
CGCTGGCCGTCGAAACCGTGCAGCCCAGGCGTGCGGAACTGGTCCGGTTCTTCAATGGCACCGCCACGCTGGCCGCCGAGCGCGCCGCGAACCTGGTCAGCGAGAACGGCGGCGAAGTACTGAAGATTTATGTCGAGGAAGGTGATCGCGTCGCCGCCGGCCAGGTGCTGGCGCGCATTGACGGCGAACGCGCCCGCCTCGCCTTGGCCCAGACCGCCAGCGTCGCCAAGCGTCTCGACCATGAAGCCGAGCGCGCCGACCTGTTGCTCGGCAAGAAAATGATCGCCACCGACGCCGCCGAACGCGCGCGCTTCGAGCGCGATGCGCAGCGCGCGTCGGTCGATCTCGCCGCACTCAGCTTTTCCAAGAGCGAAATCCGCGCTCCGTACGCTGGCGTGATCACGCGCCGTCATATCAAGGACGGCCAGTGGCTGGCGCCGAACGGCCTCGCTTTCGAGATCGCCGATTTCGCCGATCTGGTCGCCGATGTGCCGGTGCCTGAAAAAGAACTCGCCGGACTCGCTGCCGGCCAGCCGGTGACGGTCGCCGCCGACGCCTTCCGTGATGCAAAGTTCTCGGGTGCCGTCGAACGTGTCGCTGCGATCGTCGATGCCGCCAGCGGTACCGCGAGCGTGCGCATCGATCTTAATGAGGCGAACACACCGCTGCGTCCCGGCCAGTTCGTGCGTATCGGCATTGAACGCGAACGCATCGCCGACGCCCTGATGTTGCCGAAGTCGACCGTAGTGCTCGACGGCAAGCGCGCGGAAGTGTTCACCGTTGCCAACGGTCTCGCTCGTCGTCAGGCGGTCACGCTCGGTGGCGAGCAGGACGGCTGGGTGCATGTGCTCAACGGCCTCGCCGACAATGCGCAGGTGATCTCGCTCGGCCAGGCGCAATTGAGCGATGGTGATGCCGTCGTGGTCGTGAACCCGGTCGCGACGACGGCGACGGCATCCGCCGCACGCTCAGCACCGTAAGGCTCTCCCCAAGCTGCGGGCACAGGGATGGTGCCCCGGCTTTCTTGTT
>JAYUXS010000474.1:0-2850 GCA_043752845.1 Lysobacterales bacterium
GACCAAGCTCGTGTTTCCGTTGGTGAACAGCACCGGATTGATCCTTGGTGCGCGTCTCGTCGACCGTCTCGGCAAGGGCATCCGCGGTGCGCCACGGGATGCCTTGATTGCCGATGTGACGCCCGTCGAACAGCGCGGCGCGGCCTACGGATTGCGTCAGTCGCTCGATACCGTCGGTGCCGTCATCGGCCCGCTTGCGGCGATGGCCCTCATGCTATGGCTGGCCGATGCGCGCATGGCGCTGTGGTTTGCGGCGATTCCTGGCCTGCTCGCGGTGCTGGTGCTGATGGTTTACGTGCGCGAACCGGAGCAACACGCGGCCGAAAAAAAAGCGTCGCTGACCTTGCGCGACTGGCGCGCATTGGACGCATCTGTTTGGGCAGTGGTCGGCGTCGCGGCCGTGGTGAATCTGGCGCGCTTCGGCGAGGGTTTTCTGGTCATCCGCATGCGTGATGCCGGCTTCGGCGATGGCTTGGCGCCGCTCGCATTGGTGTTGATGAGCTTGGCCTTCACGCTGACGGCTTATCCGGTCGGTTGGTTGGGCGACCGCATTTCACGCACGCGCCTGTTGCTGATCGGCATCGTCGTGTTGATTGCCGCCGACCTCAGTCTGGCCCTGATTCCGGCGCGGGCCGGTGCCGTCATCGGTGTCGTGCTCTGGGGCGTCAGCCTGGGTTTCACCCAGGGCTTGCTGTCGGCGATGTTGTCGGACGCCGCGCCGAAGCATATGCGCGGCACCGCGTTCGGCGTGTTTCATCTGTGCAGCGGCATCGCCTTGCTGATCGCCAGTCTTGCGGCGGGTGCGATCTGGCAGTGGTTCAGCGCGACGACGATGTTTGCGGTCGCCGCCGTGGTGGCGGTGCTGGCGGTTGTCGCGACGTTTGCCGGCTTGCGCCACGTGCGCTGAAGCGGATCACCAGATAGCGCTAGAATTTCGAATTCACGTGATCGTGCGTGTATGGGGAGGGGTCATGAAGTCGAGAATTTTCTGCGCGCTGCTGCTGTCGGCGTTGTTTGTTGTCGAGGCACTGGCCAGTGCAAAGGACGTGTTGCAGATACGCGTCGAGCAAAGTCGGGGTGCCGACAGTGCCGTCAACTACCAGAGACTGCTCGATCATGGCCCGTGGGATGACCGAAACTATGCGCTGAGGACGGCCGACGTGGCATTGCTGCCGGCGTCCGACGCCAAGATCCTCGATGCCATTCCGGCGTTCTACCGGGTCATGGTGCGCAAAGCGCGACCGGAGTACCGCGGTGACATCACCTTTTATCCGCGCAGCGCCTACAACCATTTCCGGCGCGAGTTCGGTGGCTATCTGATTGATGGCTCGAAATACCTGTCGTTGACCCGTGACGAGGCCGGGGTCTACCAGATTGTCGCCAGCGCGACGCGGGTGAAATCCGAGTTCGAATGGAAATTCCTGACCGGCGAGCAGCGCGTCACACCGCCCGCCGGCTATGCGGAAACCGCGATTGCGATCAATCCGGTCAATCCAAACCTGTTGATCGCTGGCGCGAACAGTTCGGTACCGCATCAGGACATGTTCCGTTCGATCGATGGCGGCGTCACCTGGAGCGCGCCAATCAGCTTGCCTGACCCGAATACCTGCTGCGATCCGACAGTAGGCTGGAGTACTGATGGCCTGATCGGCTACACGGCCACGCTTGATGCTTGTTCCGCTAGCGGTTGCAGCGTGAAGTTTTATCGCTCGACCAATGAAGGCGTCTCCTGGACACGCACGGCGACGCTGACCGCCAGCGGTTCCGACAAGGAATACATCCATGTCGACAGCTACGCGTCGTCGCCGAACAAGGACAACGTCTATCTGTCCTGGCACGACGGCAATGTCCAGAAGTTCGCGCGCTCGACGGACAAGGGCTTGAGCTTTGGCGCGAATTTGACGATCGATGCAGGCAACAGCGGCATTGGCTCCGACATCACCAGCGACAAACTCGGCAACGTCTACTATTTCTTCCCGTCGACCAGCGCCCAGTCGATCCGCGTCGCCAAGTCGACGACGGCTGGTGCCAGTTTTGCGGCAGGCCAGACGGTGGCGGCGACGCTTGGCAATTTCGATTTTCCGTTGCCCTCGATGGAAACCCGCAACGCCTTCATCTACGTGTCCGCGGAAAGCGACATCACCGCCGGGCCGAACGGCGGCAGCGTTTACGTCGCCTGGACCGACAACAACAACGCCGACTCCAACACCGCGGCGAACAACCACGGGCGTGTGCGCTTCGCCTTTTCGCGTAATGCCGGTGCTTCGTGGACGGTGGTCGATCCGGTCGGTACCTCGGATGTACTGACCGTCGACCGCTACAACCAGTGGCTCAGCATCGACCGTTCGGGCAATCTGTACCTGATGTACTACAGCACGAAGATGGCGGCGAGCCGCGGCGCCGGCGTCGACATCTACGCCACCACGTCCGTCGATGGGGGCGTCACCTGGGCTGCGGAAAAGCGCCTGACCACCGTGACCTCGCCGAACATCAGTGATGGTTTCGAGTGGGGTGATTACAACGGCATGGACGCGCTGGTCAGCGAAGTCATCGCGATCTTCACCGACAATCGCGCCGAGAGCGGCAGCGGCGATTCGATCGATGCCTACGTCGTTGCCCTGGATCCGCCGACCCCCGCGGTTGCGGTTAGCGTGTCGCCGACCAGTCAATCGGTGTGCCGAGGTAATGCGCTCGCCAGTACGACGGTCACGGCGACATCAGTGGTGGGCTTCGCCGGCAGCGTGACCCTGTCCCTGCCGGGATTGAACGCTGCAGTGTTCACCGGTGGGTCGTTTGCGCCGAATCCGATCGCGGTGCCAGCGGCGGGTGCAAATACTTCGACGTTGAGCC
>JAYUXS010000475.1:0-2849 GCA_043752845.1 Lysobacterales bacterium
GACGGCAGGGAAGTGAGCATGCAAGAGATCCGCAATTACACGATCAATTTCGGTCCGCAGCATCCGGCCGCGCACGGGGTCCTGCGTCTGGTGCTGGAACTCGACGGCGAAGTGGTGATGCGCGCCGATCCGCATATCGGGCTGCTGCACCGCGGTACCGAGAAGCTCGCGGAATCGAAGCCCTACAATCAGTCTATCGGTTACATGGATCGCCTCGATTACGTGTCGATGATGTGCAACGAACACGCTTATGTGCGCGCCATCGAGCAGTTGCTTGGCGTCGAAGCGCCGGAACGTGCGCAAGTCATCCGCACCATGTTCGACGAGATCACGCGCATCCTCAATCACCTGATGTGGATCGGCTCGAACGCGCTCGATCTCGGTGCGATGACGGTGTTCCTGTATGCCTTCCGCGAGCGCGAAGAGTTGATGGATTGCTATGAGGCGGTATCGGGTGCGCGCATGCATGCGACCTACTATCGCCCGGGTGGCGTCTATCGCGATCTGCCGGCGCAGATGCCGCAGTACCGCGAGTCGCCGTGGAGCAAGGGCAAGGATCTCAAGCGCATCAATGCCTGGCGCGAAGGCTCGATGCTTGATTTCCTCGACGCCTTCACTGACGATTTCCCGAAGCGCGTTGACGAATACGAAACCCTGCTGACCGGCAACCGCATCTGGAAACAGCGTACCGTCGGCATCGGCGTGGTGTCGCCGGAACAGGCGCTGGCCTGGGGCATGAGCGGCCCGATGTTGCGTGGTTCCGGCATCGAGTGGGATCTGCGCCGCAAGCAACCGTATGCCGCCTACGACAAGTTCAAGTTCCAGATTCCGATCGGCAAGAACGGCGACTGTTACGACCGCTATCTCGTGCGCGTCGAGGAAATGCGCCAGTCCAACCACATCATCAAGCAGTGTGTGGCCTGGCTGCGCGGCAATCCCGGCCCGGTGATGCTGAGCAATTTCAAGGTGTCGCCGCCATCGCGCGAGGCGATGAAGGACGATATGGAAGCGCTGATCCATCACTTCAAATTGTTCACCGAAGGCTATTCGGTGCCAGTCGGCGAAGTGTATTCGGCGGTGGAAGCGCCGAAGGGCGAATTCGGCATTTATCTGGTTTCAGACGGTGCCAACAAACCCTTTCGCTTGAAAGCCCGCGCGCCCGGATTTGCACATCTGTCGGCCATCGATGAAATCGGTCGCGGCCACATGCTGCCCGACGTGGTCGCACTGATAGGCACTTTTGACGTCGTGTTCGGCGAGATCGATCGCTGATCGACGCGAACAGGAAACTGCAGAGAAATTCATGAAAGCGACTGGCAATTTCAACTTGGTCAAGGACGTCGATCCGCGCCGCGTATTGAGCGCGCACACCATCGAGCACATCGATCATTGGGTCGCGAAATTCCCCGAGGATCGCAAGCGTTCGGCGTTGTTGCAGGCGCTGTGGGCGGCGCAGGAACAGAATGACGGCCACCTCACCGATGTGCTGATCACCGCGGTCGCGAAGTATCTGGAACTGCCACTGATCTGGGCCTATGAAGTCGCGAACTTCTACTCGATGTACGAGACCAGGCCGGTCGGTCGCAACAATGTCGCGATCTGCACCAACATCTCGTGCTGGTTGAACGGCGCCGAGGATCTGGTGCGACATTGCGAAAACAAGCTCGGCATCAAACTCGGCGAATCCACAGCCGATGGTCGCCTGTACCTGAAGTGCGAAGAAGAATGCCTCGCCGCCTGTGCCGGCGCACCGATGATGGTCGTCAATGGCCACTACCACGAGAAGCTCACGCCGCAGGCGGTGGACGAGATTCTCGACGGACTGAAGTGAGTCGGCAGACGCAAACCGTTCGGTTTTTGCGGCGTTCCAGCACGGTGACGTTGCTTGGGTTGGGGCTTTTTTGCCTTGCTGCAGTCGCAGGCGCCACGCCGGTGGCACAAGATGTTTCGCGACTGATTCGTGCGAACGAAGAAATTGGCACGCTTGGACAAGACTTATTTGGTGACACAACACGTCTTTACACAGGCGCTACGTCATTTAACCAAACCGATGTGTCGATCGACGGGAATGACGCGTTGCCGATGTCGGTGTCGCGCACATTTACGGTGGGTGGTGACTTGCCACTTGCGGTTCCCGAAGGGGCGTTTGCGGATTGGGAGCTTGATGTTCCGTACTTGTCGGGCACGTTTGCCGAGGCCACGGGCTGGGCAGTGGCGGACGCTGCCGGGAATGCGTCGTCGGCGCGCTGCAGCGACTATGGTCCGCCGCCAGTCGTTGAGTTTGTCGAGTTTTTTGATCCCGAGGTTTACTGGTCAGGCAACGCGCTGCATTTGCCGGGCGGTGGTGGTGGGCTGTTGCTGGCGCGCGAACTCGCCAACACGATGGTTCCTGCGAGCAACGGCCCGTACCCGGTGGTGACCCGCGAGCGCTGGGTATTTTCGTGTTTGCCAACGCTCGCGCGCGGCAGCGGTGAGGGCTTTCTGGCGCGCGCACCGAGCGGGCTCAGCTATCGTTTTGACTGGATGGTGCACAAGCCCGCGCCACGCGTGAGCAAGGCCTGCGAGTCCCCACCCGGGCGCAATCCGCTGGTCTGCAACCCAGGGAGCCCGATCTTGATGCCGCGCGTGGAGGCGCGTTTGTATCCGACGCAAGTTGTCGATCGCTTCGGCAATGCGATGACCTTGAGCTATGTCGACGACAAGCTGGTCGGGATGGCCAGCACTGATGGCCGCAGCCTGACATTGGATTACCAGGGCGGTGCCTACATTCGCAGCGTGACCGATCAAGCGGGTCGGGTCTGGCAATACCATTACGACAATCTGCGCTTGAGCGGCATCACGCGGCCAGA
>JAYUXS010000476.1:0-6699 GCA_043752845.1 Lysobacterales bacterium
GACAAATCGCCGTCCTGGCGCTTTTGCGCACAAAACATCCAAATCCGTCATTTTTCCCTTTGACTAAATAGGGCGATTTCCGTGGCTAATCTTCCATAAAGTGGAAGATTCAGGAATTTGTTCCGTCGGAGTGAGTGGTGCAGACGTTGACCCAAGCGCTCGTTGACCGCGGTTTGAGCGAGCGGGTGATCTCCGAAAATCAACTGCGGCGGATGGTTCCGGGGAGTGACCAGCGGCGTTATCACCTGGTCAATCGCGCCGCGGCGGCGGGGGAATTGTTCCGGTTGCGGCGTGGGCGCTACGTGCTCAGCAACGCATTGCGGCGGCGACCGGCGCATCCATTTGCATTGGCACAAGGTTTTGAGGCGGGCTGCTATGTGTCTTTCGAGACGGCGCTTGCGTATCACGGTTGGATTCCCGAAGCGGTGCGCACGGTTACAAGTGTGACGCCGGGGCGCAAGTGGTGGGAGTGTCAGAATGCCGCGCTTGGCAGCTTTTCGTTTCATCCGCTGGCGATCGAGCCGAGCGGCTTTCTGTTGCTGGTAGAGCGCGTCCAATAAGTGGGCAGTTCGCACTCGTCGCGCGTCCGCTGCGCGCGCTGATGGATCTTGTTTGTCGGCGCAAACAAGCGTGGCAAGGCACCGAATGGCTTACCGATGGCCTGCGCATCGATGCAGATGTGCTGCGCGACGTGAATGGCGACGAGCTTCGTTCTCTGCGTCACGTGTATCGCCAGCAGCGCGTGCGGGCGTTTCTGCAATCGCTGTCGACGGCGCTCGCCCATGATTGAGATCATCCAGCAACGACTCGATCGCTACCGCGTCGGCAATGCACTTGAGCAAGACCATGCACTCAAGGAAATCCTGCAGGACGTCGGGCTGTATGCGTTGTGGCGCGCAGGTTTCTTCCGTTTCAGGGCGGCACCAGTTTGCGCATTCTGCATCGGCTGCCGCGCTTTTCCGAAGACCTCGACTTCATCCTGAAGACGCCGGATCCGGGTTTCGATTGGCAGCGCTATCTCGATCCAATGACCGCAGTGTTGACCGAATTCGGGCTCCGCACCCAGTTGCTCGACAAGAGCCGTATGGACAACGCCGTGCGCACGGCCGTGCTCAAGGGTGATTCGATCAGCCGGCAGCTCAATCTCGCGTTTGTGCATGGGCCCGCCGACAGGAGGCTCAAGATCAAACTCGAGATCGACGTGGATCCTCCAGCGGGTTCCGGCTTCGCATACAGCTACCTCGATTTTCCGCTCGATCACGAAGTTTGCCATCAGGACCTTGCGAGCAATTTCGCATTCAAGGTCCATTCGCTGCTCTGTCGTCCTTACTTGAAGGGGCGTGACTGGTTCGATTTCGGTTGGTACGTCGCGCAGGACGTACGTCCGAACTTCGAACTGCTGCGTTCGGCCTTGATGCAGCATGGTCCATGGCGGGGCCAGGCCCTTAGTGTCGATGTGTCGTGGCTGAAAAATTCATTACAGCAGAAAATTGCCGTGATCAACTGGAGCGCGGCAGCCGACGATGTGCGGCGTTTCCTCGACATGGCGCAACTGCAAAGCTTGCGACTGTGGAGCGCCGAATTCTTCATGGCCAAGGTCGAAAAAATGCGGTGAGCACCAACTTCCACCAAGGTTTGCTTGTCGCGCGCGCCGTATTCAGCGCAGACTGCCACTACTTCGACCCCAAGGATCATCATGCACCGAACGACGCTCGTATCCGCAATGCTGTTGTCCGCAACTTTGGCATTCGCCGCCGAAAACCAGCCAATGCAAGGCCGCTTGATCAGTTTGCAGGCCGGTGATGTCGCCTGCTATGCGGAGGTGGAGGTCGCCGGCGAAGTGCAGAGCCTGATGGCGGACTTCCAAGTCTGCGAGCAGGAAGCGCTGGTGGGCAAGCACGTGCGCTGGGGCTGGACAGAGGCAAAGGTGCTCGCGGCCGATTGCGAAGGCGACATGGATTGCGGACGCAGTGACACGGTGCAGTTGATCGACAGGATGATCGCGGAGCCGGCGAGCGCGACTTGCGCTGCGGGCGAGGAGACGGCGTTCGCGTGCAAGATCGCGGGCAAGCAAGTGGCGGTGTGCTTTGCGGCGAGCGAAGCGGGCGGCTGGTTGCAGTACCGGTTTGGTCGGGTGGGGCAGAAGCCCGACATGTTGTTGCCGGCGCATCCGGTTGCCGCCACCGCTGCGGCCGAAGGTCGCGTCGAGCGTTATTCCGGCGGCGGGGCCAGCTGGTTGCGCTTCAAGCGCGCGGACCACGCCTATGTCGTGTACACCGGGATCGGCCGCTGGGGTGCGAAGGGCGAAACCGTCGAGCAAGCTGGCGTCGTGGTCGAGAAGAACGGCAAGCAGATTGCCAGTCTGTATTGCGATGACTTGCCGAAATCATCGCTGGATGCTGACTGGTACTCACGCGTGGGTGTTCACGCAGACGACGAGAGCCAGTTCGAGATTCCGCAACGGGCGCAGTAGGCAGCGCCTGTTGCGGCTTGGCGTCATGACAACGGTTTAGATGTTGCCGCGGCGGATGAACGCGCCACCAAAGCCAACGGAGAATAGTGATGACATCGTTTCAAATCGGTACCGGTCTTGTGCTTGCGCTGTGCTCAGCGTCCTTGTTCGCCGCAGTCCAGCCGGCGTCAGCGTCCGACGGCAAGAGCGCGGAACGCGTCGCGGCGGCCGTCACTTCACTGTCCTATCAGTGCGCCGAGGGCAAGAAGATCGTCGCCGTGATCGACAATTCCGATGCCGCTCATCCGAAGACCGTGGTCAGTGTCGAAGGCGATGCAACCATGCAGAACATCGAGATGCACGACGTCATGTCGGCTAATGGCAACAAGGCCAGCAACGGCAAACTGGTGTGGTGGACCAAGGGTGACGAGGGTTTTCTTGCGAAAGAAGATCCGCCGGTCGGCAGCGGTGATGTGCTGGTCGGCGAGTGCAAGGAAGTTGTTGCAACGAAGTAAGTCAGCGTCAATTCGCCGCTGATATTTCCTTGACGACTTCGGCGGTTTCTTTCGGGGTGGCACAGCGTGCGATATCGGCGAGCGCGACGATGCCGCAGAGTCGACCTTGGTCGTCAACGACCGGCACGCGGCGGATCTTGCTCGACTCCATCACTTCGCAGCATGCCGCGAGGCTGGTGTCGGCGGTCACGGTGATGCAGGGCGAGCTCATGCAGTCGCGGGCCAGTGCTTCGGCCGGGTTGATTCCTTTGGCGACCACACGTATCGCGATGTCGCGGTCGGTAACGACGCCGATCGGTACGCCGGAGTCGTCTTCTGCGACCACCGGAATCTGGCCACAGTCGAATTGCTTCATCATGGCGGCCACATCGACGAGACGCGTCGTCGGCGAGCAGCGGGCTGGATTGGCGGTCATCACGGATTGCACGGACATCGGGCGTTCCTCTGGCGTTTGGGTACCAAAACGATACGTTCGTGAACCGTCGCGTTCGGTGCGGAAGCGCACGCTTGTGCATGCCGCCGCACCGCCCGAGCAAGCGATGCGGAGCGCGTCATTCGGGCTTGGGCTCAAGCAGCAGCGGAAACACCAGTCGATCGGTGGCGATGCAGCTGCTGTCGACCGGGACGTCCGGTCGATCGAGGAACGCCGCGATCATGCGCTTCGCACATGGGCTGCGCGCGCCGACGCTGTGCGTCATGTTCGGCATATTGAACACTTGGGCGTGGCTCAGCGCGCGCGCGGCCGCGACGGCGAGTTCAGTCGGGCAACCGGCATCAATGTCGGCGGATAACAGCAGGGTCGGCAGGTTGCTGACCACCGCCTGATTCTCGATCGGGTCGGGTGCACCCACGGCAAAGCCTTCGCAGGCCTTGAACAACCTGGCGACGCCGCGGGCGGCAGCAACGGCGACCGGGTCCTGGCCATCGAGTCCCTGAATCGCAGCGGGCGATTCGAACGCGAATTCCTCCTTGCACAGATGCGCCAGAAAGTGGCCCTCGACAGAATCGTTTCGGTCCCGCAGAAATGCATCCAAAGCCGAGTAGTCGCCGCCGATGGTCTGGTTCAACACCATCGGCAGGCTGCGCGCGGCCTCATCGTCATAGAGCGCTTCGAGCACGTAGGCGGCGACTTCGTCGGCATTGTATTGGCGCTGTTTGGTCAGCGGTGGCGCACTCAACCACTGCTGCATCATCTTGAAGAAGCGTGATTCAAGCTGCGGAAATTTCTCGTTGCAGGCGGCATCGCTTGCGCACAGCGCGAGCACCTGACGCAGCTCGCGCGACACCAGCGGCGGCTGCGCGCCGGTCCAGTTGGCTTCTGGCGGCCACGGAGAATCCAGAACGACAGCGCGCAGGCCTTCGGGATCATGCTGCATCACACCGAGTGCGACGCGCGAACCGTAGGACACCCCGAACAGACTGTAACGGCCGATCCCGCGGGCCACGCGCAAGTCGCGCAGATCCTTGACGACAGTGGCGACGTTGAACTGCGACAGGTCGATTCCTTGTGCCGTCAGCCGCTCACCACACGCTTTGGCTTTTATGACGGACGCGTCATCGGTGATGCCGCCATCGGACAAGCCCAATGCACCGCAATCGAGACTCGGGGTCGACAACCCGGCACCGCGCTGGTCGAGAAAGATCCAGTCGCGATCCTCGGTGATCGGGATACTCCGTTCCTTCAGTTTTTCGGGCAGCTTCGCGATGGCGCCGCCGCCAGGCCCGCCGTGCAACCAGAGCACCGGATCAACCTTTGCATGATTGAGCGCGCGCACCGTGACCACCGGAAAGCTGACCATGCGCCCGTTCCCCGAACCACGGGTCTCCTCGACCACCATCGTGCCGCACTCGACCTTGTTGGTCATGAAACTGTAGTCACCGCTGCAGGCAGTGGCGCTGTAGCCGGGTTGCAGCGGTGCGTCGGCCTTGCGCATCTGACAACCGGTTACAACGACTGCACCGCAGAAGATCCACATCAATCGTTGCCGCATACCAGCTTCCCCATGAGTATTCGACAACGTCGCATGCAGCATTGACGCTGTAAAGCACTGGCGGACATGGCGAGTCATTGTTTGCGTAGGCGTCGTGGCTGAGTAACACGGCTTGGGTGTCGCGGTCTCTGCTGGCAAGATGCAACATCCGTCACAGCCGATCACATCCCATGCCCAGCTCAAGTTTCTTCGCACTGCTCGATGACATTGCAACCTTGCTCGACGATGTCGCGGTGATGACCAAGGTGGCGACCAAGAAGACCGCAGGGGTGCTGGGCGATGACCTCGCCTTGAACGCGCAACAGGTCTCGGGCGTGCACGCCGACCGCGAATTGCCGGTGGTGTGGGCGGTTGCGAAAGGGTCGGCGGTGAACAAGCTGATTCTGGTGCCATCGGCGCTGATCATCAGTGCATTGGCACCATGGGCGATCCAGCCGCTGCTGATGATTGGCGGTGCCTACCTGTGCTTTGAAGGCGTGGAGAAACTCTTTCACAAGTTCCTGCACAGCAAGCAGGAAGACGACCAGCACCATGCCGATCTACTCAAGGCTGTGAGCAATGAGAAAGTCGACATGGTGGCTTGGGAAAAGGACAAGATCAAAGGCGCGGTGCGTACCGACTTCATCCTCTCCGCCGAGATCATCGTGATCTCGCTCGGCGCGGTCGCGGCAAAGGCGTTTGCGGTGCAGGTTGGGGTGCTGATCGGCATCGCCATCATCATGACCGTCGGTGTTTACGGCCTGGTCGGCGGCATCGTCAAGCTCGACGACCTCGGCTTGTACTGCGCACGCGACGTGCGTGCTGCGGTGTTCGCGAAGATCAAGCGCGGCGTCGGCGCAGCGTTGCTGTGGGGCGCGCCGAAGCTGATGAAGTTTCTCTCCTTCGCCGGAACGGTCGCGATGTTCCTGGTGGGCGGCCACATCCTCGTCGAGGGCGTGCCGGCATTGCATCACTTCATCGAGGCTTATCACGCGCAGACGCTGGGTTGGGCGATCAGCATGGGCTTCGATCTGGTGATCGGTGTCGCGGTGGGTGCCATCGTGCTGGCCGTGGTGATGGCGGTACAGAAGCTGCGCGGCAAATAACGGCGCCACGAAGACCTTGGCTGAATGGCGCGAGACTTGCCTCGCGCCAGTCTGTGGGCAAGCGAACCGAATGGCCGGTTGATCACGCTTAGGTTGCGGTACGCGCTGGCGGTGCATGTTCACTGCGCCAGCACGAATCCAACGCAGTTGTCGCGCCGAAGCGCGGCGGCTCGCTGCGGATCCCCCGCTTCCCAAGGAATCCTTCATGACTATGCATCGCAGCTTCATCCCGGTCACCGTCCTCGCACTCGCGATGGCCTCGGCCATGCCGGCAATGGCCGGACAGACAGTGGTCGTCGCCGGCAGCAAACACAACTATGTCTACTATGGTGACCACGAGATCTACTTCCGCCCGGAAACCAAGACCTATTTCTGGCGTGAAAACGACCGTTGGCAGTCTGGATCCGTGCTGCCGAGCGCCAGCCGCAGCTTTGCCACCAGTGGCGGGCTGACCGTCGAACTCGATACCGAGCGGCCGTATGAGCAGCACGCTGCTGTCGTCACCCGCTACGCAACAGCCCATCCGCGCAACGGCACGACCACCGAGCGAGTCGTCGCCAACAATCCGGATGGCTCGTCGACGACGACGACCACGACGACCAAGCATCAATACGTCTATTACGGCGATCACGACATCTACTTCGCGCCTGAGCGAA
>JAYUXS010000477.1:0-6694 GCA_043752845.1 Lysobacterales bacterium
CCAGTCAAAAAGGCGCGCGATGATAACAGTGCGTCAAGGGCGCTTTCTCTGATCGGCGCGGCTGATCGGCGCGACGACCGCTTACTTCTTGCCGAATGGCCACTTCAGACGATCGAGGATGCCATTTTTCTTTTCGTCGATCGTCGGCTGCGCATTCAGCCGCTGGCGCTGGGTCCATTCGATCTTGCCGACGGCGTCATAGGCATTGATGATGTCGAACACCGCTTCCATGCGTACCTTGGCGGTGGCGGAGATCTCGTTCAGCCGCAGCGGATTGTCCATCACCGCCGCGATCATGCCGTGCGAGCGATAGCCCGGTTCGATGAACACCTGTTCTTTCAGTCGATAGGTGCCGCCCGGATCGAGGTGCGTTCCCAGGCGTCCGTTCGACTGCAGCAGAGCGTGCAACCAGGACAGGTGCCAGTAGGGCCGTGACGGTGCAGATGCACGCACGCTGTTCAAGTCGATGGTCATCAGCTTCTTCCAGGCCGAACGCTGCAACTTGCCGCGGCAATACGGTTCCAGCGCGGACAGGCTGGCGTCGGCATGGAATACCTCATTTTTCGGATCGAGCGTCAGCGCTGGCGAATTGCCGAGCTGGATCTGCGCCGGGCCGCCGAGCACGTCGGCGGCGAAGAAAAACGGGATTTCGCCTTCTTCCTTTTCCGCAGCGCCACCGATCAGTGCAGAATTCATCATCAGCGAGCCATCGCGCGCATTGCTGAAGCCAGCGTTGAGGTCGCCGCGATCGACTGCCTTGCTTTCGGCGCGGCGGTTGCTCGCGCCTGGCGTCGCTGCGCCCACACCATCGACCGTCGCCTCGTCGAGCTTGAAGTGGCGATAGTCCGGCTGCAGACGCAATTCTTTTTCGCGCTTGATGACGACTTCGAGGCCATCAACAGCGCCGACACCAAGCATCGCAGCCTTGGCTTGATGCATGCGCTCGGCGAAGATATCGCCGCCCGGCGTCTGCGCAGTGGGTTCGGGCCAACTTGGCGCCTGCTGTTCGTAGAAATTCTCGTCGACATGCGTTATCGCGGCATCGACCTGACGGGTCACGGTGGCAGCTGCCAGCACGTGAGCGAGTTGATCGGCGTCCAGCGGATGGCGCAGCACCAAGGTGTCTTCGGCGACGGCATCGGCTTCAAGCAATACGGCGTACTGCACGCCGGCCGACTCGGCACGAATACGCGCGCCTTCGCCGACCAGGACGGTCGGATCGATGATGACCAGGTCGGCACCATCTTCGTTGCCCCAGACCCACTTCGTGGTCGATTTCGAAGACAGTTTGCGCATCAACAGGCGCAGGAACGCGGTTGACTCTTCGGAGACGCCGACTACGGCAATGGTCTTGGTGGCGGACATGCGCGGATGTTGCGGCCTTCACCCGGACAACGCAAGCGCGCGAATGGCTATGCTCGGCAAACCCAGCGTCGTGGTTCCGGTGGATCGAGAGCAACTTCTCGCCGCCCGCCGTGAATTCGACGCCTGGTCGGCGCGATATCAAGCCGTCGAATCTGTTGATTGGCGACGACGATGCCGTGTACTTGCTGGATTTCGGCATCAGAAGCCGCATGCCTGCGAGCGATCGTGCAATGCGCGCGCGATCCTCTCGCCAGCCGCCGCTGTCGCGACGGCCGTGCCTTGGCGGACGATCTTGATCGCTGGCTGGCCGGGCGCGTGCCACGGGCCGCACGCAAACCAATGCTCTGGTAACCACCGACCTCGCGCTGGGCCGCCCGCTGGTAGGCGAGTGAATCGCGGTTGGTAACCGCGCCTACTTCACCTTCATTCCCGGCTGAGCACCGCTGTCCGGGCTCAGCAGGTAAGGCCCGCCGCGCTCGTCCGAGGCGGCCAGCACCATGCCTTCGCTCATGCCGAATTTCATCTTGCGCGGTGCAAGGTTCGCGACCATCACCGTCAACCGGCCGACCAGGGTCGCCGGGTCATAGGCCGACTTGATGCCGGCGAACACCTGACGCTGTTCGTCGCCGAGATCGAGTTTCAGGCGCAGCAGCTTGTCCGCTTCCGGCAGCGCTTCGGCCTCCACAATCCGCGCGATGCGCAGGTCGATCTTGCTGAAGTCGTCGATCGAGATCGTTGCGGGTGTGTTGGCCTCGGCCGGTATCGGTGCAGGCTTTGCATCCGCAGTTTTCGCCGGCTTGACCTTGGCCGGCGCGGGCTTCACAGGCTCGGCCATCGTGTCTTTGCTCGCCTCGACCATGGCCTCGATCGCTTTCAGATCGACCCGTGTCATAAGTGGTTGATACTGCGCGATCTTCACTTCTTCCAAAGCATTGATCCCGTCAAGGAAGGGCTTCTTGTACTCGGGTTCATTGAATAACTGTGCGACGTGGCGAGCCACCGACGGGAGAATGGGAGCGAGCGCTATAGCGATAGCGCGGAATACGTTCAATCCGGCAGTGAGTACCGCGTGCAGATCGCCTCGGCGGCTGACATCTTTCGCCAATGCCCAAGGCGCCTGTTGGGCAATAAACTCATTCGCGGCATCGGCGACGCGCATCAGTTCGGATACTACGCGGCCAAAGTTGCGCGACGAGTAGTGTCTGATCGCCAATTCGATGAGGGTCTTGCACGACGACCAGTGAGAAATGGCTTGTTCCTCACTTTCGCTCAGTTCCTCATTCGGTACAGGCGTAAGAAGTCGCGCGAGGGTGTTGTCGAAATGCGTCTCAAGCAGCTTTGCGCAGCGACTGGCGATGTTGACGAATTTGCCGACCAGATCGGCATTCACGCGCGCGGCGAAATCTTCGAGGTTGAGATCGAGGTCTTCGACGCCCGCACCGGTCTTGCCGGCGAAGTAATAGCGCAGGTACTCGGGATGCAGATGATCGAGATACGTGCGTGCCTGGATGAAGGTGCCGCGCGACTTCGACATCTTCGCGCCGTTCACCGTCAGGTAGCCGTTCACGTGCAGGCGCGTCGGTGTGCGGTTTCCCGAGCCATGCAGCATCGCCGGCCAGAACAGGCCGTGGAAGTTGATGATGTCCTTGCCGATGAAGTGGTGCATCTCGGTCTTGCTGTCCGGCGCAAGGAAGCCCGAATACTCGATGCATTGCTTCTCGCAATAGGCCTTGAAGCTCGCCAGATAGCCGATCGGCGCGTCCAGCCAGACGTAGAAAAATTTGCCGGGCGCGTCCGGGATCGGGAAACCGAAGTAGGGCGCGTCGCGCGAGATGTCCCATTCCCGCAGGCCGCCATCCAGCCATTCGCCGAGCTTGGCCTTGACCGAGCTGTGCGCGACGTCGCCGGACAACCAGTCGCGCAGCATCGCTTCGAAGTCCTGCAGCTTGAAGAAGTAGTGCTCGGACTCGCGCAATACCGGCGTCGCGCCGGACATCACCGAACGCGGATTTTTCAGATCGGTCGCGGCGTAGGTGGCGGCGCAGTGCTCGCAGTTGTCGCCGTATTGGTCGGGCGTGCCACATTTCGGGCATTCGCCCTTGACGTACCGGTCGGGCAAGAACATGTCCTTCTGCGGATCGTAGAGCTGCTCGATGGTGCGCTTGGCGATGTGGCCGCCATCACGCAAGCGCAGGTACATCGCCGTGGCGATGTCGCGGTTCTCACTCGAATGCGTCGAATGGTAGTGGTTGAAGTCGACGCCGAATTCGGCGAAGTCGCGTTCGTGTCCGGCCTGAATGTCGCGGATGAACACTTCCGGTGCCAAGCCGGCTTTCTCGGCCGCGAGCATAATCGGCGTACCGTGGGCGTCGTCGGCGCAGACGAAATACGCGGTGTCGCCGAGCATGCGCCGCGCCCGCACCCAGATGTCGGCCTGGATGTAGCCGACCAGATGGCCGATATGCAGCGGCCCATTCGCATAGGGCAGTGCAGTGGTGACGAGCAAAGTGCGATGTGCCGACATGGTGTTCTCTGTCTTCCCTGAGGGGAGTTCGTGGCCGCCGATGATGCCACGCCGACACCATGTCACTAAACTGCGCAGCCACGCATCAGGTTGAAACCATGTCCAACGCCAAGTCCCGCGCCGAATCCCTGCTCGCCACGATCATCGATCCGCACACCAATCAGAACATCGTCGCCTCCGGCATCGTCAAGGCCGTGGGCGCGGACGGCGATCGCGTGATCGTCGATCTGGTGATCCCCTATCCGGCGCTGACCTGGCAGGGCGAGCTGGCCGCCGAAGTCAAGCGCACGCTCGAAGCCGACGCGGAAATATCGCTGGCGACCGTCAGCTGCACTTGTCGCATCCATTCGCACAGGGTGCAGGGCGAATTGATGCCGCTGCCGAACATCAAGAACATTATTGCGGTGGCTTCCGGCAAGGGCGGCGTCGGCAAGTCGACGACCGCGGCCAACCTCGCGCTCGCACTGAAAGCCGAAGGCGCCAACGTCGGCATTCTCGACGCCGATATCTACGGGCCGAGCCAGCCGCGCATGATGGGCGTGTCCGGCAAGCCGGACTCGACCGATGGCAAGACCATCGAAGCGAAGATCGCGCACGGCGTCCAGGTGATGTCGATCGGTTTTATGATCGAGGAAGAAACGCCGATGATCTGGCGCGGTCCGATGGTTACCCAGGCGCTGACGCAGTTGCTGACCGACACCAACTGGAAGGATCTCGACTATCTGATCATCGATTTGCCGCCCGGCACCGGCGACATCCAGCTGACGCTCTGCCAGAAGGTGCCGGTTTCCGGCGCGATCATCGTCACCACGCCGCAGGACATCGCGTTGCTGGACGCGAAGAAGGGCCTGAAGATGTTCGAGAAGGTGAACGTGCCCGTACTTGGCATCGTCGAGAACATGGCCATCCACGTCTGCTCGAACTGCGGCCATGCCGAACACATCTTCGGCGAAGGCGGCGGTGCGCGCATGAGCGAACAATACGGCGTGCCCCTGCTCGGTTCATTGCCGCTCGACATCCACATCCGCGAACAAGCCGACGGCGGCACCCCAACCGTCGTCGCCATGCCCGACTCCGAAGCCGCAAACCGCTACCGCGACATCGCCCGCAAAACCGCTGCGCGCCTCTCCCTGCAAGCCCGCAACAAGAAGATTTCGTTCCCGAATATCTTAATTCAGAACACGTAAGCCGAAACGCTCGTCGCGCGCAATTGTTGTTGCGCGACGAACGTTCGAAAACAACGTCAATGCTGGTGTTCTCATACCCACTGACTGCTGCGAAAGGCGAATCGGATGCGTTCGAAGCGCGGCTAAGGCAGCCTCTTCAGAGTTTCCATCCAATGCAGATACGCCATCATGGTCGCGTGTAGTTCTGCCGGCAGCGCACCCTGCAGTGCAGTTCGATAATCGGTATTCGGCCGACAACTCACATGCACGCATGTCGAAAGGGTGCGAATTGAGCTTGGTCCACAACCACCCGCCAGATTGCACTGGTGGAGACCAACTGCCAAATTCCATGCTTGGATCTTTTCGCCTTCTCCCATCCACTTGGTCTTGGCCTGCAGATCGGCAGGAAATCCTCCGGCCAAAGCCAGCACACGTCCCGCTTCGCCCAAAGAGAATGAATCTTGGGAGTTTGTCACCACGTTTATCGCCGCCTGCGTGGCGGCTTCCTTTCCAAACGCTGCGAGCGTTTTCGCCGGTGCGTCATCTAGCCCGTATTTTGGGTCATGAATGCGAAACTGCTTGGAATCAAAACCGTCGCAAGTTTCAACCAGGCCTGCAAGCGCCCAGCGTCGGCCTTCATCAGCGGACGCAACTGGATCCAACAACATGCGATCCAGGGAGCGACCGCAGGCGGACTCGGCAATCCTCACGAAGTCCTGGAATACCGCATTTTCTGATCCACCTTCGCTCTGAATACGTATCAACACGTCTTGGAGCTTGCCTGGACCATGCAGTGTCTTGAGAATCCACCGGTCTCGTTCTTGCACATTGACGCTCGCATCCGGACGCTGCGGAGCGGACTCTGCAGGTACTTCAAGATGCTCTGATGCAGTACCGGCGTTCGGTTTCGCCGCCGCCGTTGCCCACGCCACGCTGTCCGGCAATTGCGTCGACGCCGTCTCAATGGATCGCGGCACATTCTCCAGCGCGATCCTTTTGAGCGTCCATGCGCCGACGGCAAGTAGCAATGCCAGCGCGGCAATCTGCCTCCAGTATTTTCTTACCAAGAGCATTTGAAAGTCGACCTCTTGAGTCAAGGGCACTGATGAGAACCAGGTTCCGGTATGGGCGAGATCATTTCGGTAAATGTAGAACTCGATACTCTCCAAACTTCGCTGCCGCCATCGGAATAGGTCACTTTGATCAAGTCATCGACGCGCAGAGGATACGGATCCCACGGATTTTCTTGCAGCAAACGCGTGTTTTCGGCGCGAACATCCACGTTCGCACTAGCGTGACGGGCCAAAACATCCGCATTGCAAGTTGCGGAATCGGGATGGTCAGCTTGGTGTTCGATGGCCGACAACATTGACCAGCCGGAATTCTGATTTCCGCCGCTGTATCCACCACCACCACCACCACCACCGAAGTAGCCACCGCCACCGCCACCACCGCCGTATTCCCAGTTCTCCCAGCGACACTCGAGATCGTAGACCGCTTCATGTCCGTTAAATCCGACCAGCACGGTGTTGCACACCTCTACCATGTACATGGCCTGAGCTTCTCGTGACCAACTCGCGCCCCAGATTGCCAGAACGGCTACCAATACCCTCAAAAACATTGATCTCTCTCCATGCAA
>JAYUXS010000478.1:0-2841 GCA_043752845.1 Lysobacterales bacterium
CGCGAACGACAAGCCGGCGGGCAAGAAAGACGAGCAGGCCAACAAAGACAAGCCCGAGAAAACCGCGGCCGAAAATTGGTTCCAGCGCAAGGAAAATCGCACCAAGGCGATGTTCTGGGA
Organism: Lysobacterales bacterium; assembly: GCA_043752845.1. GTDB lineage: Bacteria > Pseudomonadota > Gammaproteobacteria > Xanthomonadales > Ahniellaceae > JADKHK01. Next base: position 121 of record JAYUXS010000478.1, read on the forward strand.
CAACCAGGCGATGACCAGCCAGAACTACTGGGTCGCCACGCGTTTCCGCTTTGGCGAAACGCTCGAAGGCCTGAAGGGTGCGCCGTTCTTCGCGCTGATGCTGCTGATGCCGATCTTCATGCTCGGCTGGTGGCTGGTCGAGACTGGAAAGATCCGCCATCCCGAACAGCATCTGGTCCTGTTTCGCACCTTGGCCTGGGTCGGCTGGCCGTTCGGTCTGGCGTTCTCGGTGTCTTCGAGCATCCTGATGTATCAACCGAACTGGATCGAAGGTCGCGGGTCAAACATGCTCATCGGACTGCTCGGCTGGTGTGGGCAGGTGCTGCTGTGCGCGGCCTATGTCGGCACTTTCGTGCTGCTGCTGCGCAAGGCGTTCTGGCAGCGGATGTTGTCATTCCTCGCGCCATTGGGACGGATGGCATTGACCAATTACCTAATGCACTCGCTGGTGTTCTCGACGCTGTTCTACGGTTATGGCGCAGGTTGGTTCGGCGATGTGCCGCGCTTCCCGCAGATGGGTCTGGTGCTCGCGATGATCACGTTCCAGGTGTTCTTCTCGCGCTTCTGGCTGTCCCAATTCAACTACGGCCCGATGGAGTGGCTGTGGCGCTCGGCCACCTACCTGAAGTGGCAGACGCTGCGCCGAACCAGCGACGCGATGCCTGGAGTCTGAAACCGTGAGTGCAACCGTCGACGATGTGACTGCCCGTACCTTGGAACCCATCGTCGACGCGGCCGAGCCGGTCGCCGTTGCCGAACGCATCAGTGCGCTCGACTATGCGCGCGGATTCGCACTGTTCGGCATCATCCTGATGAACGTCGAATGGTTCGAGCGGCCGATCGCCGGGCTGCTCAACGGCATCGATGGCGGCTATACCGGCATTCATCTGTGGATCGACCGCATCATCGAGTGGTTGATTCAGGGCAAGTTCTATCCCTTGTTCTCGCTGTTGTTCGGCATGGGTTTCGCGGTGATGCTGCAGCGGGGCGAGGCGCGCTCCGGGGCCGGCGGCTTCACCGCGATCTATACGCGACGATTGCTGGCCTTGCTGGCGTTTGGTTTTCTGCACGGCGTGCTGTTTTATCCGGGAGACATCCTCCACGCCTATGCGCTTGCCGGTTTTGCGCTGTTGATCGGTTATGGGATTGCGCTTGGCATTGCCCGGCTGCGTGGCGGCAAACGCTTGTCGACACGCTGGCTGCTGATCATTCCGTTGACGTTCCTGCTGGTGTTGCCGGTGGTCGGCAATCTTGCCTTCGCCTTGCGCGAAACCTACGCGCCGGAGCCGGAAAAGCCAGTCGTCGCCGAGGTTGCGAAGAAGGCCGATGAAGTTGCCGCGAAAAAAGAACCCGAGAAAACCCCGGAGCAGCGACGCGCCGAGTGGCGGGCCAAAGACCAGAAGACCTACGACGATGCACGCAAGGTGTACCAGACTGGTTCGTGGCTTGAAATCACCCAATTTCGCTACAGTGAACTGATGCGCCAGATGGGCCTGTTCCAGTATTTTGGCAGCCAGGTGCTGATGCTGTTCATGCTGGGCAGCTGGTTCGTGTTCAGTGGCGTCTTGCGTGATATCCCCGGCCATCTGCCGCTGTTTCGCAAGCTCGCGGCCTACGGGCTCGGGCTCGGCATTCCGCTCGCCGCGATGCCGGAAATTGCCAACTTGATCGACGAGGACGAGGTGCCGTTGGCGCTCTGGGGCGTCTTTGGCGCGGCCGAAAACAGTTCGCACATTCTGCTCTGCGTCGGCTATTTCGCGGCGATGGTGCTGGTGTCGCAGTCGGTCGCGTGGTCGCGGCGATTCGCCTTCCTGCCCGACGTCGGGCGCATGGCCTTGACCCACTACATCCTGCAATCAGCGATTTTCTCGACGATTTTCTCCGCTTACGGATTGGGCCTGCACGGACACATGCAACGCGGTTGGCAAGTGCTGCTGGCGATCGTGTTGTTCGTCGCCCAGGTGCTGTTTTCACGCTGGTGGATGGCGCGTTACCGCTTCGGGCCGCTCGAATGGGTGTGGCGGGCATTGACCTATCTGCACGCGCCGAAGATGCTTCGCTGACTGCAGCGGACGTACGGGGCAAGCGCGTGAGTGACGAATCGGCGGCCGCAGCACATTCTGTGCCCGCCTGACTTGCCGCGGGCACAACCGATCGCCCGCGCCGAGCGCATCGACGTCCTCGATGTGATCCGCGGTGGTGATGTTCATGCTCATGCTGCTGATGATGCCGCTGCCAATCTGATCGGCAGCGGCAGCATGTTCGACATGGGTTGGCGCGGTACCGCGGGCATGAGCCTGATGTTCGTGGTCAACCTGATGCTCAGTCCCGGCTACGTCGGCAAGCTGGTGACGCTCTGCCTGGCCCCAGGAACGCGGCGCTTCGTCGCGATCTTTGCACCGGCCGGACGCATGGCCTTGAGCAACACCGCCGAGCAGCAGCACCGAGGTATTCGCGGTATTGATGTCACCGGCATTGCGCTCTTCGCGCGCGTTGACGATCGTGGTGCCCGCGTCGTGATTCAGAAAGCGATCACCTGGATCGCAGATGGGCCCGGCGGCAAGTTTTCGAAGCGGCCCACAATTTAGCCATTCACCGCTTTGATGCGCGCCCGCGCCGCTTCATTCTGCTTGCCGTTCCAACCGTCGGCGGTGGCCTCGACGACGATCATCAAGTGCCTGCTGTCTTTGCGGATGTCGGTGACTTTCAACGTCAGGTCGC
>JAYUXS010000479.1:0-6673 GCA_043752845.1 Lysobacterales bacterium
GCCGGGAAGCGGCTGCCGTCCTTGCGGAAATAGGTCAGTTCGTAGATGTCCTCGATGCCGCGCGAGGCCTTGAACACCAGCGCTTCGAAGCCGGGCGTGATCGGCGTGCCGAGCTCCAGGCTCAGCGACTCCGCACGCGCGATCACTTCGTTGGGATCGGAGATGTCGGCCGGCGTGATCTTGTTCATCACCTCGGCTGCGGTGTAGCCGAGCATGCGCTCGGCACCGACATTGAAAATCTGGATCACGCCGTTCGCGTCGGTGGCGATGCTCGAAAAGTTAGCGCTGTTGAAGATCGCACTCTGCAAGGCACCGGCTTTGAGCAGCGCCTCTTCGGCCAGCTTGCGCGACGTGACATCGGTGCGGATCGATATGAACCGCTTGGTGCGCCCATCCTCACCCATGAAAGGCGCAATGATGCTGTCCACCCAGTACAGCGCGCCGTCTTTGGTGCGGTTGCAGATCTCGCCGCGCCAAGACTGACCGGCTGAAATGCTCTGCCACATGTCGCTCCAGAACGCGGACGATTGCACTCCCGAGTTGACGACGCGGTGGGTCTGGCCCAGCAACTCGTCCCGGCTGTAGCCCGAGATCTTGCAGAAGCCCTCGTTGACGTCGACGATGTGGCCGGAACGGTCGGTCACCGACACGATGGAATGCAGGTGGATCGTGCGCAGCAGGGCGTCGTTCTCGCCCAGCGACTCCTCGGCCTGCTTGCGTGCGGTGTTGTCGGTGCCGATCAACAGGTAGCCGATGATCAGGTCCTGGGCATCGCGCAGCGCGGTGACCGAAACGATCGCGGCAAAGCGGCTGCCGTCCTTGCGGATGTAGGTGAGTTCGTAGATGTCTTCGATGCCGCGCGAGGCCTTGAACACCAGGGCTTCGAAGCCGGGCGTGATCGGCGTGCCGAGCTCCATGCTCAAGGCCTTGGCGCGTGCGATCACTTCACCGGGATCGGAAATGTCGGCGGGGGTGATCTTGTTCGTCACTTCCGCAGCGGTGTAGCCGAGCATGCGCTCGGCACCGACGTTGAAAATCTGGATGACGCCGTCGGCATCGGTGGCGATGCTGGAGAAGTTCGCACTGTTGAAGATGGCGTCCTGGAGCGCGCCGGTCTTCAACAGCGTTTCCTGCCGGCGATACTCGTTGAAGCCGTCCGATCCAGCAGGTTTCGTGTTGTCGATGCCGGGAACATTGGTGACCATGGATTCCCCCGTAAATAAGAATGCCAAAGTCCGCGACGCAGAGCACTTAGGCGATGACGCCGTATTGTTTTTCGTCGCTTGCCGATAGTCGGTTCGCCGCCGCACCGACGCCGCTCGTGGTTCAGAATTGCATTCACACGATCAGTCATCAACGGCATTCGAACGCGATTCCGACCCTCAACGTTTCTCAGCGCACTTCATCGAGCAGGCGGCCGAGTTCCTGTTTGACCACGGCGTAACATTCGCAGACCCGTGTCTCCAGCGCATGCCGATCAAGCACGGCGATGTGGCCACGGCGGTAGCGAATGCAGCCGGCGTCCTGCAGATTGCCGGCGGCTTCGGTCACGCTTTCACGACGGACGCCGAGCATGCTGGCGACCAGGTCTTGAGTCATGATCAGGTCCACAGACGCGACCCGGTCGAGGGTGAGCAGCAACCAGCGGCACAATTGCTGCTCCACCGAATGATGGCGGTTGCATACCGCGGTCTGCATCATTTGTGTCATCAGCGCCTGGGCATAGCGCAACAACACGCGCTGCATGATGCCGGCGCGCTGGAATTCTTCCTTGAGCACGCCACGTTCCAGTCGATAGCCGTGGCCGGCGGTTTGCACCACTGCTGAACTCGGCGTCGTATTGCCGCCCATGTACAGCGATACGCCGACCACGCCTTCGTTGCCGACGCCGGCCGACTCGGCCGATGCGCCGGTCGCCATCACATAGTGCAACGACACGATCGCCGTGGTCGGAAAGAATGCGTACTGCATGTGCGCGCCTGGCTCGTACAGCATCTCGCCGAGGCGCATCGGCACCAGTTCGAGATGTGCGGCCAGTCGCTCGAAGTCTGCGCTCGGCAGTACCGAGAGCAACTGGTTTTGACGCGCCGATGATGCGATCAGCGTGTCAGTGATCGTTGAGCTGGCCATGGTTCAGCTCCGTGGCGTGCAATCGACGCCAATGCCACGATAGCCGATGAACCGACAGGATTCGCTGAACATCGGTTCGCCGCTGACGCGGTAATGCTGCGTGCTGCCGTCCCGATTGGTGCGACTGAACGCGAAGTCGATGAACGGCTTGCGTGCGGCGACGGTTTCGCGCAGCAACTTGCGCTCCGCTTCGTTCCAGCCAGGCACTTCGTGGTCACTCGAATCGGCGTCGAGGGCGTCCACCCGCAGGCCGAGCATCTCCAGCACCGGCCCCGACACTCTGGTGAAGTTGTCGTGCTCGTCCTGTTCCCAAAACCAGTCGGAAGCGAGTTCGGTCAGGCTGCGGTAGCGCGCCTCGCTCTCGCGCAATTCCGCAGTCCGTTCCTGCACTGCGGCCTGCAATTCCTTGTTGTAGTTTTCCAGTTTTCTGTACAGCAGGCGCACCTCGAGCATGTTGTGGATTCTTGTTTTCACTTCGACGAGGTCAAAGGGCTTGCTGATGAAATCCTTGGCGCCGGCTTGCAGCGCGCGCAGTTTGTGGCCGGGCTGTGCGGTCAGCACGATCACCGGCAGGTAACCGTCGGCGATATTCGTCTTCAGGCTCTCCATCACCTGGAAGCCGTCCATCAACGGCATCTGCAGGTCGAGCAGAATCAGGTCGTAGGCATGCTTGCGATGCAGTGCGCACACTTCGGTCGGGTTCATCGTTGCACTGACCTCGGTGTAGCCCGCATCGCCGAGCAACCGCTGCAGCAAGTCGACGTTGGCCGGCTGATCATCAACGATCAGAATTCGCGCTTGCAGAATTTCGGCAGAATTGAACTTCATGATGTTTCTCCTGGGTGCAGACGCGCCGGATGCGACGCTGCGTATTGGAGCGCGATGTCCAGCGTCTCCATGAATTTGTTGACCTTGATGGGTTTGGTCAGGTAGCGGAAGAAGCCGGCATCGAGACCTCTCTCGATGTCATGTGGCATCGCATTTGCACTCAAGGCGACGACCGGAATGTGCGCGGTCGACGCGTCTTCGCGCAGAATCGTCAGCGCCACGAGGCCGCTGATGCCGGGCAAGTTGATATCCATCAGGATCACTTCGGGACGCGCGCTACGTGCGAGTTCGATGCCGCGCAGGCCGTCGGTCGTGGAGATCAGTTGCAGGTCCGGTCGCCGCGCGACGAGTTCCTCGACCAGCATCAGGTTTGCCGGATTGTCCTCGACATAGAGCAGGGTGCGAGGCGGCACGTGCTCAGGCGTCAGCTCCGGGCAAGAAAGCGCGAAATCGCGCGTTTCGGGCGCCGTCACGCGCTCGCCGGTCAGATCGAGTTCGACCCAGAAATGGCTGCCGACGTCCGGTGTGCTCTCGACGCCGATCACGCCGCCCATCATTTCGATCAAGCGCTTGCACACGACAAGTCCGATGCCGGTGCCCTCTTCAACGCTGTTCTCCTGGCCGAGTCGATTGAACTGCTGGAACAGCAGCGCGATCTGCTCGGGCCGCAATCCGGCGCCGCTGTCGCGGACCGAGATGCGGACGCGACTTTTCATCGGCATGTCGTATTCGAGCACGACGCGGCCGTTCGGCCGGTTGTACTTGATCGCGTTCGACAGCAAGTTGATCAGCACCTGCTTGATCCGCGTGCGGTCGGCATTGACGAAACAGGCTGCGTCGAGCTTCGGGAACACCAGTTCGATGCCGCGCTTCTGCGCCTGCGCCTCGACCATGTCCTGGCATTCGAGTATCACGTCGTGCAGGGCCAGCGGCTCGACCGACAGCGCGAGCTTGCCCGATTCGATCAGCGCGAGATCGAGGATCTCGTTGATCAGGGCGAGCAGATGCCAGCCCGAGCCCAGGATCTGTTCGATGCTGCGCATCTGCTGCGGTGTCGGTGGCGGTGCGGCCGACTCCATCAATTGCGCGAAGCCGAGTATCGCGCTCAACGGCGTGCGCAGTTCATGGCTCATGCTCGAGAGAAATTCCGACTTTGCGATGTTCGCTTTTTCCGCGAGGTGCATTGCGGCGGTCAGTTCGGTCTGGGCCTGTTTGGATGCGGTGATGTCGACGAGCATGTTGATACCGCCGATGATGCGTCCGTCTTCGTCGCGCAACGGCGTCGGATACGGCGTGACCCAGATGCGGGTGCCGTCGGGACGCTCGACGATGACATCCACGCCGCGAATCACGCGACCCTCGCGCAATGCCAACGCCATGGGGCACTCCTCGTGCGGCAGCGGCGTGCCATCGGTCGCAAACAGTTTCGAAGTCGGACACCAGCGGTCGACACCCAGTTGCGGGACGCGGCCAGACAACTCGATCGTCGCCGGATTGAAGTGGGTCACGTGTCCGTCGGCATCGGTCGCGTACACGGCGGCTGGCAGTGCGTTCAGCATCGCGCGCAATTGCGCCTCGGTCGCGCGCACCGCCCTGGTCTGCTCGTCGACGCGCGCTTCGAGCGTGCGGTTCAGCTCGCGCAATTGCTCCTCGGCATGCCGCCGCGCCGCGACTTCGGCCACCAGGATGCGGTTGCCGCGATGCAGTTCCGCGAACACCGCGACCTTGGAGCGCAGCACGTTGCGGTTCACCGGCTTCTGCAGATAGTCGACGGCGCCGGCCGCGTAGCCATCGAGTACGTGCTGGTCCTCGTTGTAGTAGGCGCTAAGGAAGATGATCGGCACAAGCGAAGTCTTCTTGCGCTCGCGGATCAACTGCGCAAGCTCGAGTCCGGTCATCCCGGGCATGCGGATGTCGAGGATCAGCAGCGCGAATTCTTCTGCGACGAGCGCCAACAACGCCTGGTCTGCCGATTCGGCGCGCACCAGCCGATAGCCCGGGTCGTCGAGGATGGTTTCCAGTACGGTCAGGTTTTTCGGCTCGTCGTCGACGATCAGGATGTTGATCGGTCCGCCGCGCGCGGCGTTGAGCTGCGCCTCGGTCGGCGCCGGTGGAGGCCCCGCAAACGTGGCCTGACCCACGCCCGGTTTGTTGTTCATCGGCACAGCCAGACGCGCATCAGGGACAGCAACTGGTCGGTGTTGACCGGCTTCGCGATGTAGTCGCTGGCGCCGGCGTCCAGGCATTTCTCACGGTCGCCCTTCATCGCCTTGGCGGTCAGTGCGAGGATGGGCAGGGTACGGAACTCCGGCGACTGGCGGATTTCGCGCATCGTTTCATAGCCATCCATATCCGGCATCATGATGTCCATCAGCACGATGCTGAGGTCGGTCGTGCTGCGCATGATGTCGATTGCCTGACGGCCATTGGTCGTACTGATCACATTCATCTCCTGGTTCTCCAGCAGTGTGGTCAGCGCGAAAATATTGCGAGCATCGTCATCGACGACCAGCACCTTGCGCCCACGCAGAATTTCGCTGGATCGCTGCAGTCGTTCGAGCATGATCTGCTTCTCAGGTGCCAACCTGGTCACGACGCGATGCAGGAACAGCGCCGTCTCATCGAGTAGACGCGCTGGGGACTGCACGTCCTTGATCACGATGCGCTTCGCCATTGTCTTGAGCCGTGCCTCGTCCTCTGCGCTCAGTTCCTTGCCCGTGAAGACGATCACTGGCACCTCCATCAGACCGGGCTCGGCGTGCATCTGCTCAAGCAGTTCGAAGCCGCTCATGTCGGGCAGGCGCAGATCGAGCACGACGCATTGAAACGGCCGCGCGAGCATTGCCGTCATCGCCTCGCCGCCAGTCCCGACCGCAACCAGTTCGATGTCCTCGTTGCCGAGCAGTTCGACGATCGCCAGTCGCTCGATGTCATTGTCCTCGACGACCAGCAGCCGCTTGATCGGCAGGCCGGTGAACGCCTTGATGCGATCCAGTGCCGCTTCGACGCCATCGGTCGTCGGTGCCTTGACCAGATAGGCGAACGCGCCTTGCGCGAGCCCGTGCTGGCGTCCTTCCTCGACACTGATGATCTGCACCGGGATATGCCGTGTGATCGGGTCGAGCTTGAGCTGGTTCAGCACCGCCCAGCCAAGCAGGTCGGGCAGGTACACATCGAGCAGGATCGCACTGGGACGCACCTGCCGCGCGAGCGAGAGGCCGCTGCTGCCGTTGTTGGCGATGATGCCCTTGAACGCGCGTTCGCGTGCCAGTCCGAGCAGCACGCGCGCGTAGTGCGGGTCGTCTTCGATGATCAGCAGGACAAAATCGCCTTCCTTGATCGTGTCGCGGTCGTCCGCGATCAGTTCTTCGCGCGCGCCCGGCAGCAGGGCCAGCGCACGCGTCATCTCGCCGGAGCCGACACCCGCCGCACGCGTGCTATCGGCGCCCGAATAACGCAACGGCAGGTACAGCGTGAACGTGCTGCCTTGGCCGCGCACACTGACGAGCTTTATTTCGCCGCCGAGCAGCAGCGCAAGTTCGCGGCTGATCGCGAGACCGAGTCCGGTACCGCCGTATTTGCGCGAAGTGCCGGCGTCGGCTTGCTGAAATGCCTCGAAGATCAGGCGCTGCTTTTCGGGCGCAACGCCGATGCCGGTGTCCTCGACTGCGAAGGCGATGACGCGGTCGGCCTTGCTGAGCATCGGATGATCCGG
>JAYUXS010000480.1:0-14551 GCA_043752845.1 Lysobacterales bacterium
TGTACCCAGGCACCACCGGCACGCCATGACCCTGCATCAGGATCTTGGCGCCGGCTTTCGATCTCATCTTGCGCATTGATGCTGCCGTCGGGCCGATGAACACCAGTCCCGCATTCGCGACCGCTTCGGCGAAGTCGGCATTTTCAGACAGGAAGCCGAAGCCGGGATGGATCGCTTCGGCGCCGGTCTGTATCGCTGCCGCGATGATCGCGTCGCCGCGCAGATAGCTGTCGGCCGGTCGCGAGCCGCCGACGTGGACGGCTTCGTCGGCCTGCAATACATGTTGCGCATTCGCATCGGCATCGGAGTAGACGGCGACGCTTCGGATCCCGAGTTGGCGGCAGGTGCGGATCACGCGACAGGCGATTTCGCCGCGGTTGGCGATCAGGATCTTTTGAAACACGGGGCGCTCCAGGCGACAGTCGCTGATTCAACAACGCCCGATTGTAGAGGCCCCGCGTCGGTGGTGACAGCATGCCGTTATTCTAAGCTGTCCTTGAAGATGCCGCCGCTCGTAGTAGGCGCTCGGCGATCCAGCGGGTGCCGGCGTGATGACACGCCCGCTGCCATTGCCGAAGGTCGGGTCCAACAGCCCATCGGGTGTCAGCTGCGCGATCATCATTTCATCGACGATCATGTTTGGCGTGTGGTTGATGGACAGCACGATGCGGCCGTCCTTGCTCAGTGCCAGCCCGCCTGGATATTCGTTGGTCGTGGTTGGCATTCCGGCCGTGATGTTGGTCAACCCATTTGTTCCGAAACTGGGATCAATCGATCCACCATCGTCCAGGCGAATCGCGCCAGCGTGATCGTCGACGTTGTTGTAGACGATGTCGACGCTGGCGACGATGCGTCCGCTGCTGTCGGGCGCGAGTTGGGTGACGCCGTGTTCGGTGATGGCCGCTTACGGCATGTCGAGCAACTTGAAGCCTGCGCCCGCGGCAAACTCGGTGTCGAACGCGCCGGACGCCCTAAGTCGGCAGACCAGCGCGACGGTCGCGTTTGGCGCAGCGGTGTCGCTGCCGTAGCCCGCAACAACGATGCGATGGTCGGCTTGTGCGACCGCAACGACCAGTCCATTGAACGAGAGACCGGCAGGCATCGTGACCAAGCTTCGACCATCGGCATTCGGGCCGAAGCCGAGGTCAGGCAAGCCGGTCGCGGTCACGAAACGAGCGATCGCGAGCTTCGCTGTGAACGACGCCGAGACGCCGCTCTCACATGCGCACCGCGCCCCCGACGCGGATGATCCACTGTGAAATCAGTCGCCAACCCAGCGCGGTGCGCGTTTGTCGAGGAACGCGGTGAGCCCTTCCTGGCCCTCGGGCGATACGCGCAGGCGCGCAATCAGGTCGGCGTTCTCGGCGTCGCGCGCCACTTGTGATTCGCTTGTCATGCCGGCTTGACGCAAGGCCAGTTGCTTGGCTTCGCGCTGCGCCGCCGGTCCGCCCTTGGCGAGGAAGTGCAGGGCGCGTTCGATCGCGGCATCGAGTTCATCGACCGCGACGACATCGTGCAGCAGTCCGATACGTTGCGCGTAGTCGGCGTCAAACACTTCGCCGCTGACAAACAAACGCCGCGCGTGGCGTCCACCGACAGCGTTCACGACGTACGGCGAAATCACTGCCGGCACCAGCCCCAACTTCACCTCGGAGAGCGAGAATTTCGCAGATGCGACGCCGATCGCATGGTCGCAACAGGCAATCAGTCCGACGCCGCCGCCATAGGCCGAGCCGTTGACGCGCGCCAGCGTCGGTTTGCCGAGGTAATTCAAGGTGCGCATCAGTTCGGCAAGCCTGAGCGCATCCTCACGATTCTCATCAGCCGAGGCCGTCGCCATACGCCGCATCCAGTTCAGGTCAGCGCCCGCGGAAAACGTGTTGCCGGCACCGGTCAGTACGACGGCGCGGACACTGTCGTCGGCTTCAAGTTGTTTCAGGGTGGCCGTGAGTTCCGCAATGAGGACGTCGTCGAACGCGTTGTGGATCTGGGTGCGGTCGAGGACAACGTGCGCGACGCTACCGTGGCGATCGATGCGGACGGGTGAGGACATGGCGGTTCCGCTGTGGCTGGGGCGCGGATGATAACGGTCAGCGCTTGGCGGCCGAGCGTGAACCGCACAGCCGCCAGTCATGTGGAGGACGAGATTCGTGCTTATAATGCGAACCATTCGCATTTGTATCAGGTGGAACGGCTCGTGAATTTGTCGGATTTGCCGCGTGGCGCAGGAGGCATCGTCGTGAGTGTCGAGTCGGTCGGAGCCAATGACGTTATCGCACGCCGCTTGCGCGATCTCGGTTTCGTGACCGGTGAAGCGGTGAGCGTGCTTGCCTTCGGGCCGGTCGCGCGCGAACCGATCTTGGTGCGGATTGGCGATGCGCGTTTTGCGTTGCGTCGCGCCGAGGCAGCACGGGTCCAGTTGCAGGCTCAGCAGCCATGACCGCAAGCGCCAGCGAAGCCAACATCGCCCTGGTCGGCAATCCGAATTGCGGCAAGACGGCGCTGTTCAACCAGCTCACCGGCAGCCGCCAGAAGGTCGCGAATTACGCGGGTGTGACGGTGGAGCGCAAGGAAGGCCGATTCACGACGGCTTCTGGTCGCGTTGTGCGCGTGCTTGATCTACCCGGCACCTACAGCTTCGACGCAACGAGTCCGGATGAACAGATCACGCGCGATGTCTGTCGCGGTTTTCATCCCGAAGAACCGAAACCCGATCTGCTGGTGTGCGTCGCCGATGCCACCAATCTGCGCTTGCACCTGCGTTTCGTGCTGGAAGTGCGTGCGCTCGGCCAGCCCATGGTGCTGGCATTGAACATGATGGACGCGGCGGCGCGGCGCGGTATTCGCATCGATGTGGCGAAGCTGCAGGATGAAATTGGCATTCCGGTGGTCGAGACGATCGCCGTCAAGCGTCATGGCGCCGATGCGCTGCGCGGCGTCATCGACCAAACACTACCTATGGCGCCTGTCGCTGATCCGACACTCGACCTGCATGTTGAGACACGGCGACTGATGCGTGCGGCGGTGCAGTTGCCGGCGCAGAGCGTCGCGATCGAGGACGCACTCGATCGCGTGGTGTTGCATCCGGTGTTCGGTCTGGCCCTGCTTGGCCTCGTGATGTTCCTGATTTTCCAGGCGGTGTTCGCGTGGGCGGCACCACTTCAGGATCTGCTCGCTGCGGGCACTGCTTCGGTCGGCACCTGGATTTCCGGTGTGATGCCGGATGGCCCACTGCAGAGTCTGGTCACTGACGGCATCTTTGCCGGTCTCGGCACCGTGCTCGAATTTCTGCCGCAGATCCTGCTGCTGTTCGCCTTCATCCTCACGCTGGAGGAAAGCGGCTATCTGCCGCGCGCGGCCTTTCTGCTTGATCGGCTGATGTTCGCTTCCGGACTGAGTGGACGCTCCTTCATTCCGCTGCTGACGAGTTTCGCCTGCGCCATTCCCGGCATCATGGCGACACGATCGATCCAGGATCCGCGCGACCGCATCGCGACGATTCTGGTCGCGCCGCTGATGACCTGTTCGGCGCGTTTGCCGGTGTACACGCTGCTGATTGGCGCTTTCGTGCCGCGCAGGGATGTCGCCGGGTGGATCAATCTGCAGGGCCTCGTTTTGTTCGCGTTGTACGCGGCGGGAATCGTGAGTGCGTTGATCGTCGCCACCATCATGAAGCGTTGGCGCCGTGATCGCGGCGAGCACGCCTTGCTGCTGGAACTGCCGTCGTACCGGCTGCCGCATCCGCGCGACCTGCTGATCGGTCTGTGGGAACGCGCGGCGATCTTCCTGCGTCGCGTCACCACGATCATCCTGGCGCTGACTGTGCTGCTGTGGTTCCTGTCGAGTTTTCCAGCGCCACCGGAAGGCGCTGCAGGACCGGCCATCGACTACAGCCTCGCCGGGCGCATCGGCCATTTCATGGAGCCGTTGTTCGCGCCGATCGGCTTCAACTGGCAGATCTGCATCGCGCTGATTCCCGGCCTCGCAGCGCGTGAAGTCGCGGTCTCGTCGCTGGCGACGGTCTACGCGCTCTCGGCAACCACGGACGACGCCGCCATCGCGCAACTTTCCGGCATCGTCGCGAATGAGTGGTCGTTGGCGACCGCGTTGTCATTGCTGGTTTGGTACATCTATGCGCCGATGTGCCTGTCCACGCTCGCGGTGATCCGGCGCGAAACCAACGGCTGGAAACATGTCGGTATCGCCACTGTCTATCTCTTCGGACTGGCGTATGTCGCGTCGCTGATCACCTACCAACTGACGATGTGGCTCGCATGATCGACAGCGCATTCATGCAATGGACGATCATCTCGCTCGCCGTCGCCGCGAGCCTGGTTTACGCCATTCGGCGCCTTGCGCCGGGCGCGGTACGCCGCGCGCGCACGGCGCTGGCCTTGATCATGCTGCGCCCGCAACGCGGTCCGGTCTGGCGCCGCCTCGGCCGTTGGTTCGCACCGACGCCCGCTTCATCAGCCGCCGCCAGTTGTGGTGGCGGCAGCTGCAAGGGCTGCAGCGACACGCCGTCACCAAAGCGTCCGCTTCAATCGTGATGGTTATTCCAACGTAAACCACTGCACCTCGACGCGGCGGTTCAGTTCGCTGTCGGCACCGGCGGGTTCTTCCCAGCCACGGCCGACGACTTCAAGGCGATCCGGGGTGATGCCGTCGTGGCGCTTGATCAGCGCATCGCGCACCGCTTGCGCGCGTTGGCGCGACAGTTCCATCGCTTTCAGCGCCATGCTGCGCACCAATTCCTTGCCGCCTTCGCGTTCGAACTCGCCGACGCGGGCGTTGTCGACGTGGCCGCGCAGCACGACGATCGAACCCGGACTGACTTGCAGGAAGCCCTTGATCGAGTCGAGATAGTCGAGGTTCTGCTTGGCTTCGCGATCCAGCGTGGCCGAGTTCGGTTCGAAGAAGAAACGGATGTCCTTGCTGAGCAGGGCATCGCCCTCAAGCGAGACATTGCCGCGCGTCTTGATCGGTGCGATCGCGATCGTCTGCTTCGCGAATTCGGTCTTGTCTTTGAGCGCATCGAGTTGCTTCGCATCGACAAAGCGCGCCGGATCGGCCGGGTTTTTGATCAGCTTGCCGTAGGCCAGTACCGACGACTGGAAGATGCCGTTGAACGAACCCGCGGCATCGATCGTGCCCGAGAAGAAAGCCTGATTTTCCGGCAGATTCGACAGATGCACTTTCGACAGTTCATCGCGGGTGTCGTCATTGCTCCAGCCGAAGGCTTTTGCGATCGTGGCGATATTCGCTTCCGGTTCATCGCGAACGCGACGGTTGCCATCGAGCAGGCCGTGCACCAGTCCTTTGGTCCAGTCCGGATGCGCCGCGGCGAAGCCTTTGTTGACAACGAGCAGGTCGGCGATGATCAGCAGATTTCGATTCGACACCAGCATCTTGGCCTTGCTGTTCGAGGCCTCGATGACTTCGTCGGTACGCGGTGACCAGCCAACGCAGCCGTTCAGACGGGCGGTCGAATTCAACTCGTGCTCGTAGGCGTCGCAGGCGATGTCGTTGTCTTCGTAGAACACCAGGCCGAGTTGATCCGGGTTCGGGCGCGCATCCAGATCGCGCAGCACGACCACCGGCACGTTTGCCTCGGACGCGAGGTAGCGCACGAAGAATTCACTCTCGTTGAACTGCGATGCGGCGAGCACCTTGCCCTTGAGTTCGTTGATGCTGGTGATGCCGGCATCGACCACGATCATGTCGGCGCCGCGCGAGAATCCGATCTGCGCCGGTACCGTCACTTCGAATTGGCGACCGAGTGCGGCGAGGACATCGGCGGTGGTCACGCTTGCGGCCAGCTTGCCGTTGTTGAGGCGCGACCAACTCTCTTCTTCGCTCAGGCTGAGCTTCACCTGGAAGCCGTAGTTCTTCGCGAAGAACGAGTCCGGATTCGGCGCCAGCCCGCCATTGGCGACGATCAGTCCGGCGTAGCCGGCGTAGTCGCTGATGTCGACTTCAATGATGTTGCCTTGCGGCTGATAGGTCGCTGCGGCATCGAGTTGCGGCAGGCCATCGACCGGTTCGATCGGCGTCGGCGCATCGCCGTGGTCAACCGTGGTTGGCCTCGTCGAATCTTGGGACGCCGTCGTCGCATCGGAAGGCGTCGCGTCCGTCGGTTTCTTGTCGCGTAGCATCAGCCATGCGCCGAGGCCAAGCAGCGCGGCAACCAGTAGCAGGGTGATCGCCGACCCGGTCGAACTGCCACGCATCGAAAAACGGGAATTCGCAAGTCTCATGACGATTCTCCAGCAGGAAGGGGAGGTGGTTTGCGCACCGCGAGGCGCACGCGTTCAGGCAAGCGTTGCGGCGTGTTCGATTCGAACACACCGAGCAGGTCGCGCTGACTGTTCAGCCAGCGATGGGTGTCGTTGAACGATGTCGTGAGCGCATTCAGGGAACTGCCGATGGCGCTGTCGTCACTGGCGAGCAGGGCCTGTTCGCGGATCAGCGCGATCTGATGATCGATGCGCGTCAGCTCCGCATCGACTTGCTCCAGGCGTTTACCGGCGTCTTCGTGCGCTTGCTGGCGCTGATCGATCACCGCCTGTTGTTGTTCCAGACTGCGCTTCAACTCGGCGCTGATGTCCGCTTTCGCAAGTCGCGCCGCGATCTGTTTTTCCTGTTCGGCCAGTGTTGCGCGTTCGCGGGCTGCAGTGTCGATGACGCGATTGATCGACACCAGTGCGACCAGCAGGCGCAGGTGCAGCCAGACCAGTTGCTCGACGCTGTCACTGTGGCTTTCGAGCAAGGGCGTGCGCTTGAGCGTGGCGAGTATTTCGCTCGCGCGTTTTTCGATATCGGTATGCCGGCGCTTCTCCGGAAAACTCAACTGGCCAACAAGCTCGTCATAGCGTTGGTCGGCCGGATCCACTGCGGCGGTGGCGCCGCTCTGTACATCGATGACCTTGCGAAAGCGCTGACTTCCCGCGAGCAGGGCCAGATAACCGATTTCGAGCCCGGCGCCGATCAACCACAGCCCGGGATTGATGAATGCGCCGAGCATGGCGAACGCGAGCAAGCCAAACCAGTTCGGCGGAATCGGCATGCCGAACGGTCGGGCGTTGAAGGCGGCGCGCAGATACTTCATGCCGATGCCGCATCCACGCGCCCGAGCGCACGCAGCGACTCGGGCACGAACTGCATGTCGGTGGCCTCGCGAATGGCGATGCGCATCTGGAATTCGAGGATTTCCGGCGCTACCGGCGGTTGATAGCCATCAAGACATGCAGCGAGGGCGACGGCTGCGGGTTCATTCGCCGTGCGCACGCGTCGATAGACCTTGACCGACAAGGCTTCCGCCGCACCCGGCGTCAGCAGCAGCGGCAATTTCAGTTTCGCCATCTCGGCTGCGTCGACGGCAAGGTCCAGACGTTTGAGCAGTGCGTTGATCAGCGCTGCACTCTCGGCTTGGGTCGTCGTCGGCAGTAGTGGCACCTTGACGTCGATGCGACCCGGACGCTTCAGATCCACTTCGATCAGATCCGGACGCGAGGAGGCGAGAATCCAGACCACGCGGCCGCGATTCGCGGTGTCGCTCATTTCCTGCGCGATCATCGAATACAAACGGCCGGAGAGGCCGCTGTCGCCACTGCCGGAATCACGTTTGCCCAAGGCCTGATCGGCCTCGTCGATAAACACGATGCAGCGTCCGAGTGCGCGGATCAGACGAAAAATCTTTTCCAGATTGCCTTCCGACGAACCAACCCACTTGTCGCGGAAGTTCTTCAGTTTCACCACTGGCACGCCGGCCTCGCCCGCGAGACATTCCACGAGGTAGGTCTTGCCGGTGCCGACCGGTCCACAAAAAATGTAGCCCATCGGCATCGCGCGCAAATCATGCGCATGCCACAGCGCAATGTCCTGTCGTAGCCAAACTTTCAAGGCTTCCTGGGCGTGATAGTTGGCGAGTGTCTTTTTCGATTCGATGAATTCGATCAAACCAGCAGAATCGGCTTCGACCATCTGTTTCTTCGCGGTCACCCAATCCGCATTGGTCAGCGACTTGCCCTGATGCTCGCGAATCTTCACCAGCGAATTCAGCGCGGTGATGCTGACGCCGGTCAACAACTGCGATACATCGGCGCCGCTGTCGTCGGCAAAGGCCATGCGATGATCAAGCTTGAGTTGCGCCAATGCCTGCGTGAGCACGGCGGCATCGGGCAAGGGCACCAGCACGCGCGCGACGCGCGGGTTGGTCGCGATCAGCGGATGCAGGTCATTCAGATTGTCGGCAATCAGGAAACTCGCGAACGGCAATTCGGTGAATGGCGGTTCCGCGGCCCAGTCGCGCACCAGGCTCGCAAGGCTTGCGGTTTCGAATTCGCCTTGCCGATTCGCCGGCAAGACCTGATCAACGCCACGGAAGATGCAGGCGATGTGTTCGACCTTGTCGCGGCCCATGGCACTCAGATTGCCGCGATAGCGCAAGTAGCGCGTGATCAACTCGACTGCGGCACGCGGTTCGCGCGTCGCAGTGCCAATCAGTTGTGCGCCCGGCCATTTCTGAAATGCTTCGCCCGAGCGCACTACGCTCAGCCCATTGCCGGGGTCGTACAGAAACACCAGTGCGAAGCCCGACAGCAATTGCGACTCGAGAAACGACGTCAAACCAACCAGTCGACCCTGCAACGGAAAGCGGTCGGCGACATTGCCATACAGCACGAACTGGCCGTGGGCGCCGCTCTCGTAGGACTGCGCGAGGTCACGAGCCCAGGTAGGCGCGTCGGTCGTCAGTGGCATTGGTCAGCCTTGTTGCGGTTCGGCGGGTTTTTCGGCCGCGCCGCCCATGCTGCGGGAAGCGGCCGTCGGCGCCGCGGTGCCTTCGACCGTCAAGCCTTCCGCAGCGGCGAAGTCAGCCAACGCCTGATCGGCAAGCGCTGTCATCTCGGCTTCTTTCAGGTTGACGTCGGTCATGTCCAACGCATCACGCGCCACTCGCGCACGCCCCGAGGCTTTGTTGCGTTCTTCTTCGACCATTTCGTGGAGTCGATTGAGCGTATCGCCGGATCCGCCGATCGAACCGATCATGCCCGCCGCCATTTCGTTCATTTCGGCCATCGCGGTCTTCATCTTCATGTCGTTGATCGCACCCTTCAGGCCTTCGATCTTCGCGCGTGCGGCATTGACCGCGACATCGCGGGCCTTGATCAGATTTCGGTAGGTGGTTTCAGCGGATTCCAGCTGCTTGCGGTTTTCCTCAAGCTCGCGCGTCACCGTCTGCAGTCGCAGCGCATATTGTCCGGCCGCCTGCTTGTTGCCGGCGCGCAGATGCGCCGTGGTCTTGGCGCGCAGTTCCTGCTCTTCCGACTCGAGCTTGCGCACCTGGCTCATCAGGCGCTCGGCGAGACCGGCGTGGCCGGCCAAGCCGTTGTTGTAGCTGCCGATCTGCTTGCGCAGGTTCTCCTGCTCGAGTTCGAGCAGGCCTTCCGGGTTCTTCTTTTCCATGTCGCGCACGAATAGAGCGAAGAAGCCCTTGAACACACTCATCAACCGACCAAACATGCGCTTTCCCCATCCAGACCAAGCCCGCAGGCGACGGCGCACAAGTTAGCGGGTTTGCGCAGCGCTGCAAGGGGTGGCCGGCCGGATGTCGGCCGAATCCACATCTGCTATTTGGTCAATGCGCTGATTCTGCTTTGGCGCCCTTGAGATAACGATCAAGGAACTGCAGCATCGCGCCGTAGCCTTTGATCTGGTTCGGCTTCTTGCTGAAGCCATGGCCCTCGTCGTCGAACACGATGTATTCGACCGGCACGCCGTTCTTCTTGGCGGCAGCGACGATGTCATCGGATTCCGACTGGATCACGCGCGGATCGTTCTTGCCCTGCAGCACCATCAGCGGCTTGATGATCTTGTCGGCGTGAAACAGCGGTGAAGTATCGATCAGGAACTCGCGCTGCGTCACCGGATTGCCGACTTCCTGGTAGAGCGCCTCGCGAAAGCTTTCCCAGTAGGGCGGAATGCTTTCCAGCGTGCGCAACCAGTTGCTGACACCGAAGATGTCGACGCCCACCTTGAATTCTTCCGGTTGAAACGCGAGCGCGGCCAGCGTCATGTAGCCGCCGTAGCTGCCACCCATAATGCCGATGCGATCCGGGTCCACGTAGTCGAGCGACTGCAGGTATTTCTTGGCGTCGACGCAATCCCACAACGGCTCGCGGCCATGCTTGCCATCGTCGGCGGCGAAAAACGTCTTGCCGTAGCCGGAACTGCCGCGGTTGTTGATGCCGAGAATGACGTAGCCGTTGTTTGCGAGGAACTGGGCGATCACATTGTAAGCGCGTGTCGTCTGCCCGCCGGGGCCGCCGTGGACAAACAGCAAGGCCGGTGCCCGTGCCGTGGCACTGGCATGTTTCGGTTTCCACAGAATGTTCGGTATGACCATGCCGTCGCGCGCCGGGAACCGGACGACTTGCGAATCGACCAGCGCTTCGGCATCGAGCTTGGCACTGAGCGATGTCGTCAGGCGTACCGGCGCGTCCTTGCCGAACTCCAGCACATAGAGGTCGTTCGGCTGGCGGTCGCCATTGAGATACAAGGCCATGCGTCGTTCCGAACGCGCGATGGTGACACCGCGAATTTCCCCTGCGGGCAGTTTCGGCAAGGCGATTTCCGCGCCGTTGGCAGCGTCGTAAAGCTTGATCAAGGTGCTGCCATCGGCATTGATCGACACCACCCGATACTTGCCGTTGTGCGAGAACCACGAACTGCTGATGTCCCAAGCCTCGCTTTGCACGTCATCGTGTTGCGCTGTCTGCATGTTGTAGCGGCGCAGTCGCGCAAACTCGCTGCTTTCGTTGCTGGTGTAGTACAGAACCTGGCCGGTTGTGTCGAAGTCATGGGCCGCATAGCTGGCATTGCCCGTGTGTGGCGTCAGGTGTGTCACCTTGCCCGTGGCGATTTCGAGCAGATGCAGATCGTTGTCATTGGTGGTGCGCGTCTTCCCGAGCGCCATGTAGCGCCCGTCGCCGGCGATCACGTCGAGCTCATAGCCCAAGGTGTTTTCGAAGACTCGCGCACGCCGATAAGTCTTCGCGTCATACCGGTACAGATCGAAAAATTTCGCATCGCGCTCGTTGGTCTGCACGTAGAACGCATCGCCGGCGTGATTGAACCCGGCGAAATTGGCCTTGAGGCTGTCGCCCGGAGTCAGGTCGCGTTCGCTGCCGCCGGTCTCGATGACATACAAATGATTGAGCTCGTTGCCGCCCTGGTCGCGCGTGATCAGGATGCGGTTGTCGGCGGGAAAATAGCCGACGGCATAATTGTTGTCGGTGGTTGACTGCGTGACGGGCGCCCAGTCGCCGCCGGCCACCGGCATCGCATACACATTCCAGACCCCGGTCTTGTTCGACGAAAACAGCACGCGGCTGTCGTCGGCGGAAAAAGACGCGCCGGTGATGGACGTCGTATCGATGAAGTCCGCGATGCCATAACGCGTGACCGGCGCAGCAGACGATATGGTGGTCGTGGTCGTGGCCGGTTCGACGGCGAGCTGAGTGCGCGCACTGTGCGAACACGCGGTCAGGGCCAGCGTAAACATCGCAACGGCATTGAGTGTCAAGGCGGATGATAGGCGCATGAAAAATCCGGTGCTGGAAAACCGCGAAGCTATCATGCGGCGCAGCGGGACGAATCGGTCTGCCGCAGGCGCGAGTTCACCGGCCCGTCGCGACGAACTCGATAAACTTGGGCGTTGTTAAATTGATGGAGCGCGGCGCCGTTTGGCGTTGCCGGTTGCCGATGGAGATGTTGCATGCCCGGATCAACGATGTCGCGGCAAATCATGGTCGCAATCCTTGCCTTGCTGTTGGGTGCCTGTGGCACCAAACCACCTGATGCGGCGCGTGGCGGCGCGCCGATCACCGTCACCACGATCGTGGTTGCGCAGCAGCAGTGGCAGGACAGCGTGCAGGCGCTGGGCACCGCACGCGCCAACGAATCACTGACCATCACCGCGAAAGTCACCGAGACCGTGCAGAAGGTGGCATTCGACAGTGGTGATTTCGTTGAAGCCGGACAGGTATTGATCGATCTGACCGGTCGTTCGCAATTGGCCGGATTGGAAGAGGCGCGCGCCGCGTTCAAGGAAGCGGAGCAGCAGTTGAAACGCGGTGAGGAGCTGGCCGCGCGCAATCTGGTGCCGACCAGTCAACTCGATACCCAACGCGCCACGCGCGATGCCGCACGTGCGCGCATGGACCAGGTACGCGCGCAATTGTCCGATCGCGTGATCACGGCGCCGTTCGACGGTGTGCTCGGCTTGCGTCAGGTCAGCCCCGGTTCGCTGGTGACGCCGGGCACGCCGATCGCGACGCTCGACGATGTGTCGTTGATCAAGCTCGATTTCACGGTCCCGGAGACACTGATCTCGGCGATTGCATCGGGGCAGGACGTCAATGCCGTCAGCGCTGCTTATCCGGAAACGCCGTTTGCCGGCGTGGTGCGCACGATCGATTCGCGCGTTGATCCGACCACTCGCTCCGTGATGGTGCGCGCCGAATTGCCGAATCCCGAGCGCAAGCTGCGTCCGGGCATGCTGCTGCGAGTCGAAGTGCGCCGCGCGCCACGCGATACGCTCGCGCTGCCGGAGATGGCCCTGGTGCAAGTCGGACGCAACAGTTTTGTCTATCGCGTCGCCGCCGATGGCAGCGTCGCGCAAGTTCAGGTGCAGACCGGCGCACGTGAACGTGGACGTGTCGAAATTCTGGAGGGCCTCGCTTTGGGCGACCGCGTTGTCGTCGAAGGCACGGTCAAACTTCGACCCGGCGCCAAGATCGTCGATGCCGCCGTTGCCACAATCGCGAAGCCTTGAGGTGCCGCGATGATGCTGTCCGACATCTCGATACGCCGACCCGTCTTCGCGACGGTGATGTCGCTGATGTTGGTCGTGCTCGGCCTGATCGCGTTTTCGCGCCTGCCGCTGCGTGAATTGCCGAACGTCGATCCGCCCGTCGTCTCGGTGGAAACCAACTATCCCGGTGCCTCGGCCGGCGTCGTCGAAACGCGCATCACGCAGCTGCTGGAAGACGCGTTGTCGGGCATTGAGGGGATCGAGACGATCCAGTCGCAGAGCCGCAACGGGCGCTCTTCGATCACGCTCGAATTTTCGTTGAACCGCGACATCGAAGGCGCCGCAAACGACGTGCGCGATGCGGTCAGTCGCGTCGCCGACAGATTGCCGCAAGAGTCGGACGCACCGCAAGTCGCCAAGGTCGAAGGCGATGCCGAAGCAATCATGTGGCTGAATCTGAGTTCGCCGCAGCTTGATTCCCTGGCGATCAACGATTACGCCGAACGCTATGTCGTCGATCGCCTGTCCAGTTTGAACGGCGTCGCGCAACTGCGCCTCGCCGGCAGCCAACGCTATGCAATGCGCATCTGGCTTGACCGCGATGCGCTCGCTGCCCGCGGGTTGACGATCGCTGATGTGGAAGCAGCTCTGCGCTCGGAAAATATCGAAGTTCCGGCAGGCCGGCTCGAATCGGAAACGCGCGACTTCACGCTGCGCATCGATCGCGGTTACACCGAGACCAGGGACTTCGAAGCATTGCCACTGAAGCGCGGTGCCGACGGTCATGTCGTGCGCCTCGGCGAGGTGGCGCGCGTGGCGATCGAATCGTCGGAGCGGCGCGCACTGTTCCGTGGCAATGGCACGCCGCAGATCGGTCTCGGCGTGATCAAGACTTCGACGGCGAACAGTCTGGATGTCGCCCGCGAAGTCAGAGCCGAAGTCGCCCGCATCAATGAGGGACTACCCGAAGGCATGACCATCGGCGTCACCTTCGATACCACCGTGTTCATCGATGTCGCGGTGTGGCAGGTCTACAAGACGCTGGCGGAAGCGGTGTTGCTGGTGATCCTGGTGATCTGGCTGTTCCTCGGTTCGGTGCGTGCGGCCCTGATTCCCGCGGTCACCGTGCCGGTTTGCGTGATCGCGGCATTCACCGCACTCTGGGCCTTCGGCTTCTCGATCAATCTGCTGACACTGCTGGCCTTGGTGTTGTCGATCGGACTGGTCGTCGACGATGCCATCGTCGTGCTCGAGAACGCGCAGCGACGCGCCGACCTGGGTGAGCCGGTGAAGCTCGCGGCCATGCGCGGATCGCGGCAGGTCGCGTTCGCGGTCATCGCGACGACGGCCGTGCTGGTCGCGGTGTTCGTGCCGGTGTCGTTCATCGAGGGCAACAACGGCCGATTGTTCCGTGAGCTTGCCGTTGCGCTCGCGGCGGCGGTTGCGATCTCGGCCTTTGTCGCCTTGTCGCTGACACCGATGATGTGCTCATTGCTGCTGCGTCCGCATGGGCAGGTGACCGGCTTCGCGGCACGTGTCGATGGTGCGCTCGCGAAGCTTGCCGGTGGCTATCGGCGTGCGCTGACGCGCGTGATCGGGCGGCCCTTGCCCTTCGTCGTGATCATGCTTGCAGCACTCGCGGCGAGTTATGGCCTGGCGCAGGTCGTGCCGCGCGAATTGGCGCCAGCCGAGGATCGCGGGTCTTTTTTCCTGCAGATTGTCGGACCGGAGGGTGCC
>JAYUXS010000481.1:0-2829 GCA_043752845.1 Lysobacterales bacterium
GGCGCAACGACCAGAAACGCTCGAGCACAATGGCCAGAGTCAACACTGCGGCAATTCCGATCGGAATCATCGCCTTCCCGCCTGCCATCAATAACTCCCACACGCGCCTTGCTCCTGTCGTCAAAACGCGCGGATTCTAACAGTGCCGCCGCGAATAACGTCTCAGTGCACCTGATCCCCTGCCCGTTCGCGCCAAAACACGCGGCTCTCGGCGCGGGCGCGGTGAATGGCCCGGCCATTTTCTTCGAAACGCATCGTGACTGCCCCATCGAGCGCGGTATCGCGCAGCACGACGCCGGCCGCTTGCCAGTCCGTGGCCACGCGCGGGTGCGGATGGCCGAACGGATTGCGATAGCCGCGCGCGAACACGACGGTCGCGGGTGAAGTGGCCGCGATGAATTCGGGCGACGACGAATTCTTGCTGCCGTGATGCGCGGCGATGACCAGATCGACGTCGATCGCCTCGGCCTGTTCGCGTGCCAGACGTTGCTCGATCAGCGCACCGATATCGCCGGGAATCAGCGCGCTGCCATGTGCCGAAGCGATGCGCAGCACGCAGGAACTGTCGTTGCCGATGTCCGGGAAATGCAGCGGTGGATGCAGCACCTCGAAGCGCACGCCATCCCAGGTCCAATGGCTGCCCGCGATGCAGCGCGGCGCCGGATCGCTGTCGATACCCACGGATTCGACGGCAGCCGGATACGCCGTCAGCACCGATGCCCGACCACCGTCATGATCGTCGTCGAGATGGCTGGTCATCAGTTGATCCAGTTGATCGACATCGAGCGCGCGCAGGCTCGGCACGACAACCGCATCGCCAAGATTGAATTCGGCTGAACGTCGTGCTCCGCTGTCGAACAGCAAGGCGTGTTCGCGGGTGCGTACCAGCACCGACAAGCCTTGGCCGACATCGAAGGCCGTGACCACAAATTCGTTTTCGCCGAGTTCGTCGCGCTGCGGCGCAATCAGCGGCAGGAACAGGAGCAAGCCAAGCCAGCGCATCGGCACCGCACGTGGCAGCAAGGCCCACGCCGCACCGACCAGCGCGAGCGCAAATGCGAAGCCTGAGAACTGCGCGAAGTGCCACTGCGCGTGGCTGGTGCCCGCAGCGTATTCAAGCGCCGACCACAGCGGCGACAGCAGACTGGATGGCAGCGCATACAGCACTGAACTGCCGACCACGGCATCGAACAACATGGCCACGAGCAGCAGCGGCACGATCACGAAGGTGATCCATGGCACCGCGAAAAGATTGGCGACAAACCCGATGATGCTGGTCTGCGCGAACCACCAGGCGCCGATCGGCAACAGGCCGACGCTCATCGCGACCTGCGCCCGCCAAAGCCCGCGCCATGACGTTTCAGAGCCGGTCATCGCGAACAACAGAAACGCGACGCCGACGAAGGACAACCAGAACCCGGCGCCGAGCACGCTCAGCGGATCGATCAACACGATCACGAACGCGGCCAACAGCAAGGCATCGACGCTGCGCACACGGCGCCGCAGCAACCGTGCCGACAAGGCGACGGCGATCATCAGCAAGGTGCGCAATACCGGCACGCCCAATCCGGCGAGCAGCGCATAGCTGCTGGCGGTAATCAGGGCGCCGACCGCCATCGCCTGCGGTCGCGGCCAATGCAATCCCAGACGCGGCAACAGTCGGTACAACAGGGCGAATAACCAGGCACCGACGGCAGCGACCAGCCCGACATGCAGCCCGGAGATCGCGATCAGATGGCCGGTGCCGGTCGCGCGCAAAACATCCCAGTCGGCGTCCTTCAATCCGCGCACATCGCCAATCGCGAGCGCACGCAGCAGGCTGGCGATGGTTGAATTAGACACCTGGGCATCGATACGGGCGGCGATGCGCGCACGCAGTCGATCCAACACACCATCACGGCCATGCACCTCGCCGATGTCGCCGTGGCGGATGTACCCGACGGCGCCGATGCGCTCGGTCAAGGCGTAGCGTTCGAAATCGAAGCCGCCGGGATTGATCAGACCCCGCGGTCGACGCAGTCGCAGCGTCGCGACGATGCGCATACCCGGCACGACGTCGGGTGCCGGTTGATACCAGCTGAGTCGCAAACGCGTACCAACCGGCAAGCTTTTGGACGCGACCACCCGCGCCTGAAAACGCCAGTCGCGCTCGCCTTTTTCCGGCAATCCGACCACGACGACACTGGCGTCGACATCGCTGCCCTCCAACGAAAGCGGCAGGCGCGCCTGTAGCGACCAGATCGCGCTCAGGAACAGCCAGGCCACGCCGAAAAGCACACCGGCGGTCGCACTCGCCCATCGCCAGCGGATGAACACGGTCGCAATTGCAATGACCAGCAGCGACGAGGCAACCGCAATCTCCGGCAGCACCGGCAAGGCGCAGGCGGCGAAAACACCGAACAGCAGACCGAGCGCGAACTCCGGAAAGCGCGCGCTCATCAGCGATCAGCGTCGGGTTTCGAGCTTGCCGCCGCGCAATTCGAGCACGCGATCCATGCGCGCCGCGAGATCGGCCGAGTGCGTGACGATGACGATCGCGGTACCGAGATCGCGTTTCAGCTCCAGCATCAGCGAACAGATCGCGTCGGCATTGCCGGCGTCGAGATTGCCGGTGGGTTCGTCGGCGAGCACGCACTTCGGTCGCGTCACCAGGGCGCGAGCGATTGCAGCGCGCTGACGTTCGCCGCCCGACAATTCGCCAGGCTTGTGCGCGACGCGCGGCAACAACCCGACACGGTCGAGAATTTTCAGCGCCGCATCGCGCGCGTCAGCCACCGACAGACCACGAATCAACAGCGGCATCGCGACGTTTTCCAGCGCCGTGAACTC